>JALSPJ010000151.1 GCA_026985995.1 Anaerolineales bacterium | reverse complement strand
GGCGGCGTTCATCAACTTCTACCTGACCCATGTGAACGACGAGATTGAGGATGTGGGCTACTTCCCGGCCAGCACCGCGGCCCTCAACCGGGCCAAGATGAACTGGCTCAACGCCATGGGCATCGAGGTCGAACTGCCGGCCATGGACCCGGCCGAGTACAGCGGAGACATCATCACCGCGGGGTCGTCGACGGTGTACCCGCTGAGCGAGCGGATGGCCGAGCGGTTCCAGGAGGAAGGGTTCCAGGGCCAAATCACGGTGGATTCCATCGGCAGCGGCGCGGGCTTCGAGCGGTTCTGCGTGGCCGGGGAAACGGACATCAGCAATGCGTCGCGGCCCATCAAGCCGTCGGAGGTAGAGAACTGCCGGAAGATTGGGCGGGAGCCCATTGAGTTTCGGGTGGGGACCGATGCGCTGGCGGTGGTGGTGTCGAAGGAGAACGACTTTGTGGACAACCTGACGCTGGAGGAGCTGGCGCTGGTGTTTTCGACCGCGGAGACCTGGCAGGATGTGCGGCCGGAGTGGCCGGCGGAGCCGATTTTGCGGTTCAGCCCGGGGACGGACAGCGGGACTTTTGACTTTTTCGTGGAGCACATTTTCGACAAGGACGAAGCGCCGTTGTTGCAGGCGGCGAATTTGAACCTGTCGGAAGACGACAATGTGCTGGTGCAGGGGGTGGAAGGCTCGCCGTATGCCATTGGGTACTTCGGGTTTGCCTACTACCTGCACAACCAGGACCGGCTGCGGGCGGTGCCCATCGAGGGGGTGGAACCGTCGGCGCAGACTGCGGAGGACGGGAGTTACCCGCTGGCGCGGCCCCTGTTCATCTACTCGGATGCGGGCATCATGCAGGCCAAGCCCCAGGTGGCGGCGTTCATCAACTTCTACCTGACCCATGTGAACGACGAGATTGAGGATGTGGGCTACTTCCCGGCCAGCACCGCGGCCCTCAACCGGGCTAAGATGAACTGGTTGTTGGCCATGAGCAAATAAGGGCTACGACCGGCATGGGGGGGCGCGAGCGGCTTCCGTGGTAAGATTGAGCCGGTCGCGCCCCTGCCCCGGAACCTCAGGAGGTGCCCATGGACGAGCCCGTTTCCTCGGTGGCCCAGCGCCTGCGCCGGCGTCCCCGGCGGGTGGAAGCCGTCATTCAGGCCGTGCTGTTCGCCAGTGGCCTGCTTTCCATTTTGGTGACCATCGGCATCGTGTACGAACTGGCCAAGGGCGCTTGGGGCTTCTTCACCCACCCCCTGTGGGAAGACACCAACAAGGCCTTGGCCGCGGATGTGGCCCCCGAAGATACCTTGCTGCCCGTGACCGAGGCGGGTCGGGACATCCCGCCGGGGGCGGTGGTGCAAATCGAGGACGAAATCATGCAGGTGGTGGCCGTGCCCGACCCCACCCACCTGCAGGTGCAGCGGGGCCTGCGGGGAACGCGCGCCACCGCCCATCGGGCCGGGTTGGACCTCTTCCTCGAGAGCCGGGTGTCGCTGGTGGAGTTCTTCACCCACACCCGTTGGGTGCCCCAAACCGGCGATTTTGGCATTTTGCCCCTGGTGAATGCCACCCTGATGGTGAGCCTCATCGCCATGCTGGTGGCCTTGCCGCTGGGCCTGGCCATGGCCATTTATTTGAGCGAATATGCCAGCCCCCGCATGGCCCAGGTGCTCAAGCCGGTGCTGGAGATTCTGGCCGGTGTGCCCACGGTGGTCTACGGTTACTTCGCCCTGACTTTCGTGACGCCGTTGTTGCGTCGCTTGCTGGGGGCCGATGTGGTGGAAATCTACAACATGGCCTCGGCCGGTATCGTGGTGGGCATTCTGGTCACGCCGCTGGTGGCTTCTATGAGCGAAGACGCGCTGCGGGCCGTGCCCAACAGCCTGCGAGAGGCCGCGTATGCCTTAGGCGCGACGAAGCTGGAAACTGCGCTGCAGGTGGTGGTGCCGGCCGCCTTCTCGGGCCTGGCCGCGGCCTTCATCGTCGCCGTCTCGCGGGCCATTGGCGAGACCATGATTGTGGCCCTGGCCGCCGGCGCGGGGCCCAACTTCACCTTCAACCCCTTCAAGGCCGCGGAGACCATGACCGGCCACATCGTGCGCATCAGCGGCGGGGACCTGAGCTACGATTCCATCGACTACAACAGCATCTTCGCCATCGGTCTGGTGCTTTTCGTGATGACTTTGGGGCTGAATTTGCTCAGCCAACGCATCGTGGCCCGCTTCCGGGAGGAATACCGATGAACGCGGCCGCCCGGTTTCACCCCAATTTGCCCGCGCGGCACCGCCGCGCCCGCTGGGGCCTGGTGTTGTTTCAGAGCGCCACTTTGTTCGGCATCGTGGTGCTCATGGCCCTGCTCTACAACATCGTCAACGGCGCGTTCGGCCTGGCCGCGGTGCGCTATCGTATCTATCCCGGCGATTTGGGGCTGGATTTGACCACCATCACGGCCCTGCCGCCCGAGCAGCTGCGGGGCTTGCTGGCGGCCTATCTCTCGCCGGGCCAGCTGCGCACTTTGGAGCGGGAGAAGCCGTTGGACCAACGCTCGGCCGATGAGCTGGCCCGGCTGGTGGTGGAACGGGTGCTGCGGCCCAAGGTGCTCGACACCTGGCCCCTGGTGCCTTCCTTGCTGCACACCCGCGAGATTGTGGCCGAGGTGCAGCAAAAGTATCCCGACGCCGAAGTGCGCTGGATGGCCTGGTTCAACCAGCGCTTCTTGTCCCGTCCCCAATCCAGCGACCCCATTCGGGCCGGGGTGCGCACCGCGATTTTGGGCTCCCTGTGGCTGGTGGGCATTGCCGCGCTCACGGCGTTGCCCCTGGGCGTGGCCGCGGCCATTTATCTGGAAGAATACGCGCGACGAGACCGCTGGTTCAATCGCCTGATTCAGACCAATATCAACAACCTGGCCGGTGTGCCGTCCATCATCTACGGCATTTTGGGCCTGGCCATTTTTGTGCGGGCGTTGGAACCCGTGACCAGCGGCGCGCTGTTTGGCGCGGTGCCCGAAGGGGTGACGGCCAACGGGCGCACGGTGCTTTCGGGCGGCCTGACCTTGGGGCTGCTGGTGCTACCCATCGTCATCATCAACGCGCAGGAAGCCATCCGCGCGGTTCCGGCCAGCCTGCGCGAAGCGGCCTACGCGCTGGGCGCGACCAAGTGGCAGGTCATCTGGCATCATGTGTTGCCCAACGCGCTGGCCGGCATCATGACCGGCACCATTCTGGCCCTTTCCCGGGCCTTGGGCGAAACCGCGCCCCTGGTGGTGGTGGGCGCGTCCACTTTCATCACCTTCGACCCCACTTCCCCCTTCTCGAAATTTACGGCCCTGCCCATCCAAATCTACCAGTGGACCGCCCGGCCCCAGCCCGTGTTTCGCAACCTGGCCGCCGCGGCCAGCATCGCCCTGCTGGTGATGCTCTTCGTGCTCAATGGCACCGCGGTTTACATTCGCTATCGCGCCCGCCGCAGCCAACGCTGGTGAGGGCGACCATCCCCCGTTGGAGGGTTTACCGTGATGAGCGACGCTGCTCCTGCCCTGGAGATTCGCAACCTCAATGTGTACTATGGCGACTTCCACGCGGTGCGGGATGTCAGTCTGACCTTCCCCCGCAACAAAATCACGGCCATCATCGGCCCCTCGGGGTGCGGCAAGAGCACGGTGCTGCGTTCCATCAACCGCATGAACGACCTCATCCCCAATGTGCGCATCGAGGGCCAGGTGTTGTTCGAGGGCAAGAACATCTACGACCCTGATGTGGACCCGGTGGAAGTGCGCCGGCGCATCGGTATGGTGTTCCAGAAGCCCAACCCCTTCCCCAAGAGCATTTACGAGAATGTGGCCTGGGGCGTGCGCATCAATGGCTTTCGGGGTAGCAAGGCCGAGCTCGACGCGCTGGTGGAAGAGGCCCTGCGCGGCGCGGCCCTGTGGGATGAGGTCAAGGACAAGCTGCACCAAAGCGGCCTTTCCCTTTCGGGCGGCCAGCAGCAACGGCTGTGCATCGCCCGGGCCATCGCGGTGCGGCCCGAAATCATCCTCATGGACGAACCCGCGTCCGCGTTGGACCCCATCGCCACTTTGCGCATCGAAGACCTGATGCGGGACCTGGCCCGGGAGTACACCATCATCGTAGTCACCCACAACATGCAACAGGCCGCCCGGGTCTCGGATTACACCGCCTTTTTTAGCACCGACGAAACCCGCACCGGCCATTTGGTGGAATTCGGCCCCACCGAGCAAATCTTCACCAATCCCAAAGACCCCCGCACCGAGGCCTACATTACGGGGCGCTTCGGATAGCTTTCCCCCGCTCACTGCTCTCTCTGGAGGTATCGGGCATGATTCGCAAGACTTTGGAAGCGCGCGTGCAGCATTTGAAGGAAGAATTGCTGGTGCTGGGCAGCATGGTGGAACAGGCCATGCAACAGGCCATGGACGCGCTCAAGCGTCGCGATTTAGATGCCTCGCGGCGGGTGTATGCCAACGACCAGGCCATCAACGCCAAGCGTTTCGACATCGAACGGGAAGCCATCGTGGCCATTGCCACCCAGCAACCCATGGCCCACGACCTGCGCTTTTTGGCCTCGGTGCTGGATGTGGCCAGCGAGTTGGAGCGTATGGGCGACTATGCCAAGGGCATTGCCAAAATCAACCTGTTGCTGGGCGACCAGCCCCTGCTGAAGCCCCTTATCGATTTGCCCCGCATGGTGGACCTGGCCACTTCCATGTTGCGCCGCGCGCTCCAGGCCTTCGTCCAGGGCGATGTGCAGGCCGCACTGGCCATTCCCAAAGAAGACGACCAGGTGGACGCGCTGTACAACCAGATTTACCGCGAGCTCATCACCTTCATGATGCAAGACCCGCGCACCATCGACCAGGCCAATTACCTGTTGTGGGCGGCGCACAATGTGGAACGCATGGCCGACCGGGTGACCAACATTTGCGAGCGCACCCTGTTCACCGTCACCGGCGAGATGCGGGAGCTGGACGGCCCCGACGACGAAACCCTGGCCCCCGTGGGCGGGGAACCCGCGGCATAGGGCCGTCGCCGCAACCTTCGCGCGGGGCTAATACTTCAACCAGCCGCGGCGCACCATCCACTTTTTGATTTCCACGGCCACGAAGACCACCGCGCTGGCGCCCAAGGCCAGGGCCAGCTGCCCGGCATCCAAAGCCATGGTGCCGAAGATGGCCTGCAACGGCGGCCAGTAGACCACCAGCATTTGCAGCGCCACGGTGAGCCCCACGGCCAGCAGCATGAAGGTGTTGGAGCGCAGGCCTTGCTGGAAGAGGGATTCCTTGCCCGAGCGCAGGGCCAGGGCGTTGCCCATCTGGCCCAAGGTGAGCACCGTAAAGCCCACGGTGCGCCACGCGGGGTTGTGGGTAACCCAGTCGAGCCACGCCGCGGCCAGGGTGACGAGGCCCATGAGCGCGCCAATCCACAGGGTATCGCGGCCCAGGCCCCGGCCGAAGATGTTTTCGTCGGGCCGGTGGGGCGGGCGCTGCATCACATCCTTCTCGGCCGGTTCCACGCTCAGGGCCAGGCCGGGCAGGCCGTCGGTGACCAGGTTGATCCACAAAATTTGCAGCGGCGTCAGGGGCAGCGGCATGCCCAAGAAGGGGGCCAGCAGCATGACCAGAATTTCGCCCGTGTTGGAGCTGAGGGTGTATTGCAGGAACTTGCGGATGTTGTCGTAGATGACCCGGCCTTCTTCCACCGCGGCCACGATGGTGGCGAAGTTGTCGTCCAGCAGCACCATGTCCGCGGCTTCCTTGGCCACATCGGTGCCGGTAATGCCCATGGCCACGCCGATGTCGGCCTTCTTGAGGGCCGGCGCGTCGTTCACCCCGTCGCCGGTCATGGCCACGATTTCGCCTTTGCGCTGCAACACCTGCACAATCTTGAGCTTGTGCTCGGGCGAAACCCGGGCGAACACGCTGGCCTGGGTCAGCGCCCGGGCCAGGGCCTCGTCGTCCATGGCCTCGAGCTCCGCGCCGGTGATGACGCGGCCATCGGTGGCAATGCCCAAGTGCTGGGCGATGAAGCGCGCGGTCAGGGGGTGGTCGCCGGTAATCATGATGGGCCGAATGCCGGCGGTTTTGCAGCGGGCCACCGCGTCTTTGGCCTCGGGCCGGGGCGGGTCTACGATGCCCACCAGGCCTAAGAAAATCAAATCCCGTTCGGCTTGGGCTTCCAGTTCCTCGGGGGTGGGGGGAAGCTGCTGCAAGCGGCGCACGGCCACGGCCAGCACCCGCATCCCTCGGCCGGCGTGTTGGGCGTTGGCATCCAAAATGCGCTCGCGCCACGCGTCGGTCATGGGTTCCACCTGGTCGCCCATCCACACCCGGTTGGAGCGGGGCAGCAGCTGGTCCACCGCGCCTTTGACGAAGACGATGTAGGGCGGCGCGGGGTCGGTCACCACGGCCTCCCAAAACTGGCGGGCCCAGGGGTAACGGGCCGCGGCCTCGGGGTTCCAGCGGTGCACCGTGGTCATGCGCTTGCGGGCCGAAGTGAAAGGCACCTCGGCCACCCGGGGCAGCACTTCCTCCAGCACGGGCTTGAGCAGCCCGGCCTGGGCCGCGGCCACCACCAGCGCGGCTTCGGTGGGGTCGCCCAGCGCGGTGCACTCGTGTCCGCAATCCCACCCCTGGGTCGGGGGAACCAGGGTGGCGTCGTTGCACAGGGCCGCGCCGACCAGCAGCAGGGTGACGGCCGGCGAAATGGCTTCCAGGTCGGGCTCGGGCAGCGCGGACGCACCGCTGCGTCGGGGGCGCAGCTCGGTGATGTGCAGAGTTTGGCCGGCCAGGTCCAGCACTTCCACCCGCATGCGGTTTTCGGTGAGGGTGCCGGTTTTGTCGGAACAAATCACCGTGACCGACCCCAAGGTTTCCACCGCCGGCAGCTTGCGGATGAGGGCCTGGCGGCGCAACATGCGCTGCGCGCCCAACGCCAAGGCAATGGTGACCACCGCGGGCAGGCCTTCGGGCACCGCGGCCACGGCCATGCTGATGGCCGTGAGGAACATGACTTCCAGGTTTTCGCCCCGCAGCAGGCCCAGCGCGAACACAATGCCCACGATGGCCAGCGCGGCCCACGCCAGCCCCCGGCTCAGCTGGGCCAGGCGGCGTTGCAAGGGGGTGGGTTCTCGCTCAACACTCTGGATGAGGGTGGCAATGCGCCCCAGCTCGGTGTGCATCCCCGTGGCCACCACCACGGCTTTGCCCCGGCCATAGGTCGCCAAAGTGCCCATGTAGACCATGTTGCGCCGGTCGCCTAAGGGCAAGTTGTCCACATCCAGGGCCGCGGTGATTTTTTCCACCGGTTCGGCCTCGCCGGTGAGCGCGGCCTCCTGCACCCGCAGGTTGACGCTCTCGATGACGCGGCCGTCCGCGGGCACCGCGCTGCCGGCTTCCAGCAGCACAATGTCGCCGGGCACCACCTCGCGCGCCGAAAGGGTGTGCACCTGGCCATCGCGCAGCACTTTCACCGTGGGCGTGGCCAGCTGTTTAAGCGCGGCCATGGCCTTTTCGGCCCGATATTCCTGCGTAAAGCCCAACAGCGCGTTGAGCACCACAATGATGATGATGGCCACGGCTTCTTTGGCGTCGCCGATGAGAAACGAAATGCCTGCTGCCGCCAGCAGCAGGATGACCATCGCGTCTTTGAATTGTTCAAGGAAAATCTCCCACGGCCCGGCCGCGGCCCGTTCTTCCAGCACATTGGGGCCATAGCGGGCCAAGCGGGCTTGGGCCTCGGCGGACGAAAGACCTTGTTGGGGGTCGACCCCCCAATGTTGCAGCACTTTTTCGACGGGCCAACGGTGCCATTGCGGGGTCATAGGGCTCCTCGAAAGACGAGACTTCACGGGCCGGGGCGCTCTCCGCGCGCCTGCCAGGCCTGCCACGCGCCGCGCCAGGGTTGTTTTCCCCAGCGGGGGCGTTTGGGCAAGGTCACCTGCGCCAGGTGGGGAACCAGGCGTTGGGCCACGGTGTTGCGAATGGCTTCCCAATCCTCCGCGGCCAGCGCGGTCTCCAAGGCCTGGGCTGCGGGGAGCACCCAGTCCCACTCCCGGCGAAACTGGTCGGCTTTGAGCCAGTAGTCGCGCTTTTCCCATGCCGAGGCGGTGGTATCGACCAGCGCGGCGATTTGATGCAGCGAAAGAATCAAAAAGGCGACCATGTCCCGCGCCTCCGCGTCGGGGTGAGGGTGTTGGAACAGGGCGCGAATGGTTTGGGCCAGCATTTGCAGCAAGCGCCGGCGTTGTTGGGCTAAGGTTTGGGTGCGAAAGACGCGCGACACGGTCACCTCGCAGGGGAAAGGTCGAGGGGGCCGAGGCAAGCCCCCTCGTGTTGGGAATTATAGCATGGCTTGGGCCGGTTGCCGGTTATTCTTGGGGTGGGGGGGCGTCGGGCGGGGTTTCGCCCTGGGCAATGCGGCGGGCCGCCTGACCCGCGCGGCTCGCGGCCCGGCCCGCGGCCTGCGCGGTTTGGGCTGCGCCGCGCAGGGCTTCGCCCGTGGTGTGCGTGCCGGCTTTGGCCGCCTGCAGGGGGATTTGGGCTCGATGGGCCGCGGCCTGGGCCCCGGCTTTGGCCCCCCGGGCTGCGATTTTGAGCGCGCCTTTGGCGGCTAACGCGGCGGCTTTGGCTCCTTTGGCGGCCAGTTTGAAGGGCGCCAGCGCGGCCCGGCGGGGGCTTTCGGCGGCTTCGCGCATTACTTCTGCGGCCTCCACGCCGGTTTGGGCCAGCGCGTGGCCGGTTTCCAGCGCGGTTTCGGCCATGGCCCGAGGGCCTTCGACGCAATCCTGCGCCGCGCGGCCCACCTGGGCCGCGGTTCCCCGCGCGCCTTGCAGCGCGGTTTGGGCCACGCGGCGCGCGCTTTGGGCCGCGGTGCGGGCCGCGTCGGCGGCTTCGCGGGCCACCGCGGGGGCCTCTTGCCGGGCAATGTGCCAGCGTTGGCGCACGGCCTCCAGCACCTGGACCGGCACCCGCAGCAACGGCTCCCCGCGGCGGGCGCGCACCGCGTTGAGGCGTTGGTAGAGGCGCAGCTTGGCCTCGGGGGTCAGGCGGGGGCCGGCATCGGCGCCCTGGGGCGCGCGGCGTTGCAGGGCTTCCCAATAGGTGCGGCAGGCGTCGCATTCGGCCAGGTGGGCCTCTAAGGCCTGGCGCTCGGCCTCAGGCAGGGCCTGCTCCAGCAGGCGGTGCATGCGGCGAATCATGGCTTCGTGCCACGGGGCTTGGGTCATGGTTTCACCTCCTGAGGGGTGGGGGGCGCGGCCGGAGCCGACGCCGGTTCCCCCACGCAAGGCTGCAGGGCCTGCTGCAAAGCCCGCCGGGCCCGGTGCACCCGCACCTTGGCCGCGCTGTGGGAGATGTCGAGCGCCGCGGCCACTTGCGGCAGGGGCAGGCCCTCGAAGAAGTGCAGCACCAGCGCGGCCCGCAGCGGCGGGCTCAGGCCTTCGATGGCCTGCCGCACGCAGTCTTCGGTTTCGTGCGCCAGGGCCCAGCGCTCGGGCGAGGGCGTGTGCTCGTCGGCTAAGCGTTCCTCCCAGGCAGGTTTGTCGTCGGTCGCGCTTTCTAAGGAAGTGGTGGCCGCGTCGATTTTGCGTTGTCGTCGGCGCAGCAGGGCCAGGGCCTGGCGGGTGGCGATGCGGTAGAGCCAGGTTTTCAGGCCGGCCTGGCCGCGAAAGTCGCCGATGTGCAGGTAGGCCTGCAGGAAGGTTTCCTGGAGAATGTCCTCCGCGTCCGCGGGGTCGTGCACCATGCGGTAGGCCAGGCGGTAGATGGGCTCGGCGAAGGTTTCCACCAGGGCCTCGTAGGCCAGCGGGTCGTTGGCTTGCAGCGCGGCAATCCAGGCGGCTTCGGTGGGGTAGGGGTTCATGGTCACCCTCCCGCGCGGCTGCGGCCTCGCGCGGAGGCCGCAGCAAAGGGGGCTGGGTCGTTACGGCAGGAGTTGGCCCGTGCTCTCCTGAACCTGGTCGGCGCTCTGCTGGGCGCCGGTGTTGATGAGGTATTCGCTTTCCACGATGCGGTCGGCCATGACGCCGATTTGCCCTTCGGTCCACAGGATGCGGTCGGCCATTTCGCCGATGCGGTCGGCCATGACGCCGATGTCGTCGGAGAGGCGCAGGGTGGTGGCCTCGGAGTTGTCGATGCGCTGGTTGATGTCGTCGGTGGTGACGGCCTGGGCTGCGTCGTGCTCGGTTTGGGCCGCCAGATTGATGACCGCGGGGGCCACTTCGTCGGTGGGCAGGTCCGCAGCGCTGGCGGGGGTGGTGGGGCCGGCAGCCAGCAGGCCCAA
>JALSPJ010000150.1 GCA_026985995.1 Anaerolineales bacterium | reverse complement strand
CCGGGCCGAATACGCCACCTTCGTGCTCCTCTTTCACGCCTTCCGCCTGGCGGCCCTGCTGGGCCTGGTGCACGCGTTGCATCGCGTCCTGACCTGGCTGCTTCCCGCGCACCCCCGTTGGCGCACCGCGGTGCTGCTGTGGACCACCCTGGGCGGCGGGCTGGGCTGGCTGCCCTATGCCCTGGGCCACGGCGAGTGGGTCGGCTGGGCCCCCTTGAGCTTTCATTCGCCCGAAGCCTTTGGATTTCTGGCCGTTTGGGGGCTGCCGCATTTGACCGCCGCCCGAGCACTATGGCTATACGCACTCTGGGCCTATGCCCATGACCGCCCCCGCCGCGCCTTGGCCGCCGCGCTGGCCCTGCTGGCCTTTCAGCCCCTCTACATCGTGCCCCTGGCCCTGCTGTGGCTGGCCTTGCTGCGTCCAAAGCCCCAGCGCGTCGTCCCCCTGGTCCTGGCCAGCCTGGCCTGGAGCGCCTATTGGGCCTATATGCTCTGGGCCCGCTTCACCGACCCCATCGTCCAGGCCTGGGACGCGCAAAACAATGTGCGCTTAGTGCCCTGGCCCGCGCTGCTGCTGGCCTACGGCCCCTGGCTGCCCTGGGTGGGGGTGGGGTGGAACCGGCTGCGGGCCCGCGCTCCCCGTCCGGCCCGCGCGCTGGCCTTCTGGCTGCTCGCGGTCGCGGGCCTCATGCTGGTTCCTACTTCGGTGCAACGCCGTTTACTCGAAGGCGTGTGGTGGGCCTGGGGCCTGCTGGTGGCCCACGCCATGGGTGCGAACCGCGCCCGAATCTGGCGGCTCGCGCCCTGGGCCCTGGCCGCGGTGAGCCCCGCGCTGCTGCTGGCCGCCGCGTGGCACGCGGCCGCGCGCCCCGGGCCGCCCCTGTTTCGCGCCCGGGCCGAAGCCCAGGCCATGCACGCCTGGGCCCAACAGGCGCCCTTGGGCGCCGGGATACTGGCCGCCTACCCCACCTCCACCACACTGCCCGCCTGGGCCCCGGTGCGCGCCCCCCTGGGTCACCCCGTCGAAAGCCCGGGCTGGGAGCAAAAGCGCGCCGCGCTGCGCACCTTCTTCGCCCCCCGCACCCCCGACGACCAACGCCGGGCCTGGCTGCGCCAGCTGCGGGTGCAATGGCTGTGGTGGGGGCCCACCGAACGCGGCCTGGGCTCCTGGGACCCCCGCAACGCGCCGTACCTGGAACCCGCCTTTCGGCAAGGCCCTTATTGGGTTTTTCGTGTGCGTCCCTGAGCCGCGGTACAATGGCCTCATCCTCCTTCGCAGGAGCACACCCATGCCGCTGCGCTTTCTCACCGCCGGTGAATCCCACGGCCCGGCCCTGGTGGCCATTGTGGAAGGCTTTCCGGCCGGGCTGCGGGTGGACCGCCAGGCCCTCGACCACGAGCTGGCCCGCCGCCAACGGGGCTTTGGCGCGGGGCCGCGCATGAAAATCGAGCGCGACCAGGCCGAGATTTTGAGCGGCGTGCTGGAAGGCGTGACCACCGGCGCGCCCATTGCCCTGCGCATTACCAACCGGGACCACGCCAAATGGCGCGGGCGGGAAATTCCCCCCTTCACCACCCCGCGGCCCGGCCACGGCGATTTGGCCGCGGTGGTCAAATATGGCTACACCGACATCCGCCCCGCGCTGGAGCGGGCCTCGGCCCGGGAGACCGCGGCCCGGGTGGCCGTGGGTGCGCTGGTCAAGCAGCTGCTGGCCGCGTTCGGCATGCGGGTGCAGGGGTATGTGGTGGCCATCGGCCCGGTGCAGGCCACGGCCCTGCCGGAGGATTTTCCCACCCGCTGGCAGCAGGCCGAAGCCAGCCCGGTGCGCTGCCCCGACCCTCAGGCCGCGGCCGCCATGCAGGCCGAAATTCAGCGCGCCATGCAGGCCCGCGACACTTTGGGCGGGGTCATCGAAGTGGCCGCGGTGGGTGTGCCCCCCGGCCTGGGCAGCCATGTGCATTGGGACCGCCGGCTGGACGCGCGGCTGGCCGGGGCCGTGATGAGCATTCCGGCCATCAAGGGGGTGGAAATCGGCGCTGCGTGGGCGCAGGCGCGGCTGCCCGGCACCCGGGCCCACGATGCCATCCGTCGACAGGGGGAACGCTGGGTGCGGCCCACCAACCGGGCCGGGGGCATCGAGGCCGGCATCAGCAACGGCCAGCCCATCGTGGTGCGCGCGGCCATGAAGCCCATCGCCACCACCCTCACCCCCCAGCCCACGGTGGACCTGCACACCGGCGAGGAAACGACGACCCGCTACGAACGCTCGGATTTCTGCCCCGTGCCCCGGGCCGTGCCCGTGGTAGAGGCCATGGTGGCTTTTGTGCTGGCCGATGCGCTGCTGGAAAAGCTGGGCGGCGATACCATGGCCGAGTTGCAAGCCCGCTTTGCCGCCCTGCGAAACCTGCGCGTGGACGATACCCGCCTGGACGGGCAGGCGCATCGGTTTTGGGCCCGGTAGGGGCGCAGCGTGCGGCACCCAGGGGAAGGAAGCCGCGGATGAAGGACAGCAGTCAGCAGGGAGCAGGGAGCAGGGAGCCCGGTAGGGGCGTACCGCGGCGCGCCCGCCGCGGTAGGGGCGCAGCGTGCGGCACCCAGGGGAAGGAAGCCGCGGATGAACGCGGATAGACGCGGATGAAATGAAAAAACCACGGAAAAACACTGATGAACACGGAAGAAAAACAGCAGGGAGCGCGGGGTAGAAGTGACCCAGCTGGCCGCCCGCCGCGGTAGGGGCGCAGCGGGCTGCGCCCAGAGGGGGATGAAGCCGCGGATGAAGGACAGCAGTCAGCAGTCAGCAGGGAGCGGTGAGCCGGGTAGGGGGCGCACGGCGGTGCCCCTGCCACGGCAGGGGCGACCCGGAAGGTCGCCATGCCCCCCGTCCCCTATGAGGGGAAGGGGGGCCACGGGAGGAAGGGGTTCACAAGGCGGCGAGGGATCACGGCAGCGATAGAGGCGCATGGCGGTGCGCCCGCCGCGGTAGGGGCGTACCGCGGCGCGCCCGGGACATTTGCCAGGCAACGGGCCTCGTGTTAGAATAACAGCGATGGTTCCCCTGTGAGGAGGCGCTATGGGCGAGATGATTGAAGTGACCATCGACAGCATTCGGGTCAGTCTGGTTTCGCCACAGCGGGTGGTGCTGCTGCGAGAATTGCGAGGCCCGCGCTTGCTGCCGATTTGGATTGGCCCCTATGAGGCCGAGGCCATTCAATACGCACTGCACGAAGTGGAAGTGGCCCGACCCTTGACCCACGACTTGCTCAAGAATGTGTTCCACGCCTTGGGCGCGCGCGTGCTGCGGGTCGAGGTGGTCAAGCTGCAAGACAATGTATTCTACGGCAATATCGTGGCCGAAGTGGGCGGCCGGGTGGTCAACATCGATGCCCGACCTTCCGACGCGCTGGCCCTGGCCGTGCGCACCCATGTGCCCATTTTGGTGGCCAAGGAAGTGATGGACGCGGCCGGCATCGTGCCCGAGGAAGATATGCAAAAACAGGCCACGGCCGAAAAACCTTCCCCAAAGACCAGCGCGCCTGCCCCACGCGAGGAGCGCGCGCCCGAAGCCGAAGCTCCCGCGGCACCCCCTGAAGCCGAAGGTGAAAGCACCGCACCCGACGAATTGCTCTCGGTCTTCGAAGACTTTCTGGAAGAGCTGGAAAACAGCGAAGGCCAAAAAGGCGACGACGAACCCCAAAGCGAAGAAGACTGAGCCCCGCGCACCACCGCCAACAACCAGAGGGGCCCGGCCCCTCTTTTTCATGCCCCGGTTGAGGAAGGGCCATGCCCATGTCCCTGCCCGACAATGTGCCGCCCCCGCCTGAAGAGCCGGCCGAGCCGCCCGATTGGCCCGGCGAACCCTCCGCCGCGGAGGAACCCGCCGGCGAGCCCCCCACCGCGCCCTCGGCTCTGGCCATTCCCACCGCGGCGGCCGTTGCCGCGCCCCCTGCAGGCCCCCTGGCCGACTACGAAGCCGAACGGGCCCTGCTGGGCGCTTTGCTCCTCAACGACGAGGTCTTCTACCAGGTCGCGGACATCGTCTCAGCCCACGACTTCGCCCACCCCGCCCACCGCCGCATTTGGGAAGCCATCCAGGCCCTGATGCAGCAGCGCCAGAGCCTGGATGTGCCCCTCCTGGCCGCGGAGCTGCGCCGCCGCGACGCGCTCGACGACATCGGCGGCCTGGCCTACCTCTCGGCCCTGCTCCACAGCGCCGACCACTCCCTCAACGCCGAACAATATGCCCGCTTAGTGGCCGACTACAGCCTGCGCCGCCAGCTGCAAACCGCGGCCCAGGAAATCGTGCGCTTAGTGCACCGCACCGACCTGGACGGCGACCAGGTGCTGGAAGAGGCCGAGAAACTGCTCTTTCGCATTGGCGGCCAGCGCTACCGCCGCGATGTGGAACCCCTCCCCCAGGTGCTGGAGGACATCTACGCCTACCTCAAGCACCTCAAAGAAAACGAGGGCGTGGCCGGCATCCCCACGGGCTTTCGTCTGCTCGACAACCTGCTCAAAGGCCTGCAGCCCTCGGACTTCATCATCGTCGCCGGTCGCCCCAGCATGGGCAAGTCGGCCTTCCTCACCACCTTAGCCCTCAACGCCGCGCGCTTAGGCCAGCGGGTGGCCATCTTCTCCCTGGAAATGTCCAACGAGCAGGTGGCCCAGCGCATGTTGTCCATCGAAACCGGCATTGGTTCGCAGCTCTTTCGCGACCCCCGCCGCCTTACCCCGGCCCAGTGGGAACGCCTGGAGCAGGCCATCGCCAACCTGAGCCACCTGGCCATTTACTTAGACGACACCCCCGCGCTCACCCCCCTGCAGCTGCGGGTCAAGTGCCTGCGCCTGCAGCAGCAATATGGCCTGGACCTGGTGCTGGTGGACTACCTGCAGCTCATGCGGGGCGAACACGCCAACCAGAACCGGGTGCAGGAAGTGAGCTACATTTCCCGCGCGCTGAAGATTTTGGCCCGGGACCTGAATGTGCCCGTGGTGGCCGCGGCCCAGCTTTCCCGTGCGGTGGAAAGCCGGGACGACAAGCGGCCCATTCTCTCGGACCTGCGGGAAAGCGGCTCGCTGGAGCAGGACGCGGATGTGGTCATGTTCCTCTACCGGGAAAACTACTACAAGCAGAAGGAACTCCAACGGGAGGGCCAGCGGGTGCACATCAGCAACGAGCCCGAACCCATCGAGGTCATCGTGGCCAAGCACCGCAACGGCCCCACGGGCAAAGTGGAGCTGGTCTTCGACCCCCGCTGGGCCGCGTTTCGGGAACCGACCGCGCGCGGCCCCGGGGGCCCGGAACGCCCCGCCCCGCCGCGACCTTACGCCGGCGCGGGGCCGACGCCGGTTCCCCCAGAGCCGGATGCCCTGCCCGACCACGGCCTGCTCGACGACGCGGACCACATTTTGGGCCTCACGGAGGAGCCATGAGCCAGCGCGGTTTCGCCGGTTTTGGCCCTGAGCCCACCCGTTGGGTGCCCCTGCCGGCACGCCTGTTTCGTGAGGTCTTCCCGCACATCACCGACATCGAAGAGATGCGGGCCGTGTTGTATGTGTTCTGGCGCTTCGCATTCGCGGAGGGGCCCTTCTACTTCGTCACCGACCGCGACGCAGCCCACGACGCGGATTTTTGGGGCCACTTAGGCCCTACACCCCAGGCCCGCCGCGAGGGGGTGCGGGCCGCGCTGGATGCCGCGGTGGCCCGGGGTGTGCTGCTGGCCTGGGACCCGCCCGCGGGGGGCCCGCGCTATTACTTCCTCAACAGCCCCAAGGGCCGGGCCGCGCGGCAAGCGGCCCAAAGCGGCCGCTGGCATCCCGGGGAACCCGCGCCGCCGCCCGCGATCGCGGCTCAGCCCAATGTGTTCCGCCTGTATGAGGAGAACTTCGGCCCCCTCACCCCGCTCATCGCCGAGCGGCTGCGCGATGCCCTGAGCCAGTATCCCCAAGACTGGATTGTGGAGGCCATGCAACTGGCCGTGCTGCGCAACGCGCGCAATTGGCGCTATGTGGAAGCCATTTTGGAACGCTGGACCACCGAGGGACGCGATGACCGAACATCTGAAAAACCTGCTCGCTCGGATGCGGAACGCTACAAGCGGGACCCCTATGCCCGCTTCTACGAGTGACCCGGCCCCTGCCGACGACCAGACCCCGGTGTGCCCCATTTGCGGCGGCCTGGGCTATGTGTATCGCGCGGTCCCCGAAGGGCACCCCGATTACGGCCGACTGTTCCCCTGCCAGTGTCAAACCGAGCGCCGGCGGGAAGAACTGCGCGCCCGCCTGTATGCCTGGAGCCGGTTGCGCCATCTGGCCCAGTTCACCTTCGACAATTTCCAGCCCACGGGCCGCCCCCACACCCCGGCCCATCAGGCTCTGTCGCTGCGCATGGCCTACGACGCGGCCCGGGAATACGCGGCCCGGCCCCAGGGCTGGCTGGTGCTGCGGGGGCCCTATGGCTGCGGCAAAACGCACCTGGCCGCGGCCATCGCCAACGCAGCGGTGGAACGGGGCATTGCCACTTTGTTTTGGGCCGTGCCCGACCTGCTGGACGAGCTGCGCAGCGGCTACCGCAGCGGCGAATTCGACGAACGCTTTCGCCTCACCCGGGAAGTGGACCTGCTGGTGCTGGACGACTTAGGCACCCAGGCCGGAACCGAGTGGGCGCGCGAAAAGCTCTTTCAGCTGCTCAACTATCGCTACCTCAACGCGCTGCCTACGGTCATCACCACCAACTTGACCGTAGAAGACTTAGACCCCCGGCTGCGCTCCCGGTTGGGCGACCCCCGGCTGGTGCGCCAGGTGGTCATCGACGCGCCCGACTACCGCCGCCCGGCCGGTGACGGCGGCCGCGAGCGCATCTCGCTGCTGCCCATGCTGGCCGACCGCACTTTCGAGGCCTTCCAGACCCGCCATGTGCGCGACCGCCAGGCCCGGGACCGCCTGCGCAAAGCCCTGCGCATCGCGCAGGAATACGCCCGCCGCCCCCAAGGCTGGCTGGTGCTGCTGGGCCCCTCGGGCACGGGCAAGACCCACCTGGCCGCGGCCATCGCCAACGCGCGCGCCCAGGCCGGCGATTCGCCCCTGCTGGTCTTCGTGCCCGACCTGCTGGACCACCTGCGGGCCACCTTCCGGCCCGACAGCCCCATCACTTACGACCAGAAATTCGAGATGCTGCGGGCCACTTCCCTGCTCATCCTCGACGACCTGGGTCGCCAGACTTCCTCGCCCTGGGCCCGGGAAAAGCTCTACCAGCTGCTCAACTACCGCTATGTGGCCCGCAAACCCACCATCATCACCACCACCCTGACCATGGCCGAATTCGAGCCCTGGATGCGCACCCGTTTGCTGGACCGGCGCTTGAGCCGGGTGGTGTCGCTGGCCGAGGTGCCTTCCTTCATCACCGGCGAAACCGACGGCTGAGGGGGAACCATGCAGCACGGCAGAGGGGTGTGGCGCGGTGCCCTGGCCCTTTACTTCCTGCTGCTGGCAGGGTTGGCCCTGGTGCGCATTGCTTCGGCCTACGCGCTGGAACACCACCCCTGGATAATGGGCGACTGGCTCATCCATTACGGAGCCGGGTTCGTGCGCCGGGGGCTGTTGGGCACCCTGACGCTGGCTTTGGGAACCCGCTGGGCCGACCCGGGCCTGTTCGCCGCGCTGTTCATCGCCGGGACTTACCTCACCTTTCTCGCCTTCACCTACCTGGCCTGGCAGCGGCAGCCTGCACTGGAGCCTTACGCGCTCTTCCTGTGGGCGCCGTTCTTGTTCTGGTTCCCCGTGCTCGATGTGCAAGGCGCGTACCGCAAGGAAATTCTCTTCTTGGCCCTGCTGGCTGGGGTGGTCTATTTCGTCGGGCGGAACCCGCGGGGTGCGACCCGGCCGTTGACCGGCGCGTTGCTACTCTTCCCCTGGCTGCTGCTGAGCCACGAGGCCCTGCTGGCTTATTTGCCCTATGTGGGGCTGGTGGCCCTGTGGGCCGCGCGGCAAGGCTGGCGCGGCAGGCCCAAAGCCCGCTGGGCCGGGCTGCTGGCCCTTTCGCTGCTGGCCTGGGTCGCGGCGCTCACCCATCGGGGCACGGCCGCGCAAGAACGGGCCATTCTGGCGCAGCTGCGCGCGGCCGGCTACCCCATCACCGCGCGAGACAACGCCATCGTGTGGCTGGATGTGACCGTGGACGAGCAGCTGGCCGTGCAGCTGCCCCGGATGCGGCAAGTCAAACCCTTGCTGCGCATCCTGGCCTTTGGCCCCTGGGTGGGGCTGGCCTTCGTGCCCGTGCTGCCCCGCCTGCGTCCCTGGCGGCGAGACCCGCGCGCCTGGGCCCTGTTCGCCGCCAGTGTGGGCATGACCGTGGTGCTCATGGCCGTGGCCAAGGATTGGGGCCGCTTTTGGTATGTGCACGGCGTGAGCCTCTTTCTGCTCACCCTGCTCGACGCCCGGCCCCTGCCCTGGCAGGTGGAACCCGCGCGGCTGCGCTGGCTGTTGTGGGCTTTGGGGCCCCTATACGCGGCCTTTGCTTACTGGCATCATGTGCACGGCTTCTCGTGGTATCGGCCCAACCTGGAGGCGTTTTTGACCAAACGGGCCTTGCAATATCTCGATATGGCCCGGGGGGTGCTTCGCTATTGGCAAACCCATTTCCCGCATTGAGGAGCGCACCATGCCCGAACCCACGCTGCTGGACCTGGAAACCCTGGCCCGCCAGGCGGGCGCGATGCTGAAAGTGAGCTTCGGCCAACGCCACCGCATTCAACGCAAAACCGACTACATCGACCTGGTTACCGAGGTCGATACCGCGACCGAGGCCTTTTTGCTGGAGCAAATCCAACGCCGGTTCCCCGGGCACGGGGTGGTGGCCGAGGAAACCGGCCCGCACCCGGGCCGCGACACCCTGGCCCGCTGGTTCGTCGACCCCCTGGACGGCACGGTGAACTACGCGCACGGGATGCCGTATTTTTCCGTCTCGCTGGCCTATGCCGACGCGCAGGGCGTGCGCTACGCGGCCGTGTATGACCCCTGGCGCGACGAGTGTTTTTGCGCGGCCCGGGGTCAAGGCGCCTGGCTCAACGGCCAGCGCCTGCAGGTCAACCACCGCACCCGCCTGGCCGACAGCCTGCTGATTACGGGCTTTCCCTACGACCGCTGGACCAACCCCGACAACAATGTGCAGCACTTCACCAATTTTCTGCTGCGCAGCAGCGGCGTGCTGCGCTTGGGCTCCGCGGCCTTAGACCTGGCGTATGTGGCCGCGGGTCGCGCGGATGGCTTTTGGGAGCTGCGCCTGAAGCCCTGGGATGTGGCCGCGGGGGTGCTGCTGGTGCAGGAAGCCGGCGGCGTGGTCACCACGCCCCAGGGTGCGACCATCGACCTGGATGCCGCGGCCATCTCGGTGGTGGCGGCCACCCCGCAGCTACACGCGGCCATGCTGAAAGTACTCGCGCTGCCGCAAGTGGTTCACCCGCAAGGAGGACAGGCATGAAACGCACCCGTTCGCGGCGCTGGATGTGGCCCATGGTGGTGGCCCTGCTGCTGTTGGGCATCGAAGCGTGCGTGGCCAAGGCCCGTTCCACCGCGCCGGCGCCCACGCCCTCGCCGGTCGCGGTGAACAGCCCCACGATTGCGCCCCCGGCCCGGCCCACGCGGAGCCCTTCCCCCACCCCCCGACCCACGGCCACCCGCCGCCCCAGCCCTACGCCCCGCCCCACGCCCACCCTGCCCACGGGGCCCGATTTCGCCTGCATCCCGCCCGACGCGCCCCGGGTGGCGGCCCGGGTGCTGCAGGTTTACGACGGCGACACCATCGCGGTGAAAATCGGCTTTCAGGTCTACCGGGTGCGCTACGAAGGCATCGACACGCCCGAGACCAAACGCCGGGGCGACGAACCGGCCCACCCCTGGGGCCTGCCGGCCAAACGCCGCAATCAAGAGCTGGTGAGCGGCAAGGTGGTGACCCTGGTGCGGGACCCCAACGCGGAGGACCGGGACCACTACGGTCGGCTGCTGCGCTATGTCATCGTGGACGATGTGTTCGTCAATTATCAGCTCTTGAAGGAAGGGCTGGCCTGGTATTATGTGACCGACCACGCGTGCGGGCCGCAATTTTTGGCCGCCGAAGCCGAGGCCCGGGCGGCCAGGCGGGGCTTGTGGAGCGGCGCGACGCCCACGCCTTTTGCCCCCCGCTGACGACGGGCCCGGAGCATCCCGCGGTTTGCTCGGCCCTTATCGCGGCGTGATGAAGGGCCAAAATCGAAGGGGGCGCGGCTTGCCAAACCCCTTCCCTCTAACCCCCATGGAGGGGC
>JALSPJ010000149.1 GCA_026985995.1 Anaerolineales bacterium | reverse complement strand
GTTCGCTTCATGATTTCGGAACCCATCCATGTGACCGACGCGGCTTTCGAAAAGGTCGTGCTGCAATCGGAGCTGCCGGTCATCGTCGATTTTTGGGCGCCGTGGTGCGCGCCGTGTCGCTTCGTGGACCCCATCTTGAAGAAGATTGCCAAAGAATATGCCGGCCGGCTCATTGTGGCCAAAGTCAACACCGACGAAAACCCCAAGTGGGCCCAGCACTTCGGCGTGCGGGGCATTCCCACCATGCTGCTGGTGGCCAACGGCCAGGTGCTGCATCAGCAAGTGGGCGCGCTGCCCGAGCCCCTGCTGCGGCAGCTGGTAGAGCAGTTCCTGCAGATTGCGGAACAGCAAAAGGCCAATTGAGCGCCTCGCGGGGCCCAGGCCCCGCGTTTTCGTTGCCCATGACCCCGGAACCGGCCCCCATTCCCGTTTGGCGGCAGTTGGAGCAGGTGCCCCCGCAGCGAGCGGTGGTGACCATCGGCGGCTTCGATGGCGTGCACCTGGGCCATCAGGCCTTGCTGGCCGCGGTGCGCCGCGCTGCGCAGCAACACCGCGCCCGGCCCGTGGTGGTCACCTTCGACCCGCTCCCCCGGGCCGTGTTGCGGGGGCGGCAGCACAACTTCTACCTCACCCTGGCCGGGGAGAAGGTGGCCCTGCTGGCCGAGCACGGCGCGCAAGGCGTGCTGCTGCTGCCCTTCACCCGGGAGCTGGCCGCGCAGCCGGGCCGCGCGTTCGTGGCCGCGCTGCACCGCCGCTTCCAATTCCCCTGCCTGTGCGTGGGCTATAACTTCGCCTTGGGCCGCAACCGGGAGGGCGATGTGCCCGCGCTGCGGGCCTGGGGCCGGGAAATGGGCTACAGCGTGCAGGTGGTGGGCCCTATCACCGTGCCGGGCATGGGCATCGTCTCGTCCAGCCGCATTCGCGAGGCCCTTTACCAGGGCCGGGTGGAGCGGGCCGCGCGGCTGCTGGGACGGCCCTACCGCCTGAGCGGGCCAGTGGTGCCCGGCGACGCGCGCGGCCGCGGGTTGGGCTTTCCGACGGCCAATGTGGAACCCGACGCGCGCAAAGTGCGCCCGGCCAACGGCGTGTACGCGGCCTGGGCCTGGGTTGGGGGGCAGGCCTACCCCGCGGTGGTCAACATTGGCCATCGGCCCACCTTTGGCGCCGCGCCCCGCCCCCGGGTCGAGGCCCACCTGCTCGACTTCCACGGCGACCTCTACGGCCAAACCCTATCCCTGGACTTCCTGCAGCGCCTGCGGGCCGAGCGGGCCTTTCCCTCGGTGGACGCGCTGCGGGAACAAATCGCGCGTGATGTGCAACAGGCGCGGGAGGTGTTTGCCCATGTCGCGCCCCCCTCGGGTGTATCTGCTCCCTTCGGACCGCTATCCGCCTGAAGTCATCGCCGTGGCCTTTGCCAAAACTTCGCGTTCCCCCCGCCCCTTCGACGCCATCGCCGAAGAACTCAACGCGGACCAAAGCCGGCGGTTCCACGAAAAGTGGGTCATCGGTTACGGCCACGCGTCGGTAGCCGAGCACGCGGTGCTGCACATTGCGGTGGAAGGGGCCTCCCGGCTGGCGGTGGAGGCCTTAGAAGCCCCGCGTCTGGCTTCGTACACCGAAAAATCCACCCGCTATCAGCGTTGGGGGCCCGACGACTTCGTGGTGCCGCCCGAGCTGGCCGCGCACCCCCTGCGGGCCGAGTACGAGGCCACGGTGCGCGGCCTGTTCCGGGCCTATCACCGGGCGTGGGAACCGCTGCGCGCGGCCATTGCCCGCCGCCACCCCCGCCGGGAGGGTGAAAGCGAAGCCCGTTGGGACCGCCGACTGCGCTCCAAATTCGCGGATGTGGCCCGCTTTTTGCTGCCCGCGGCCGCGGTGGCCAATGTGGGCATCACCATCAACGCCCGGCTGCTGGCCCATGCGCTGCGGGGCTGGCTGGTCCACCCCCTGGCCGAGGTGCGGGACCTGGCCCAGCGCATCAAGGCCGCGGCCTTGCAAGCCACGCCCACCCTGGTGCGTTACGCGGAGCCCAACGCCTACCGGGCTTATTTGCAGGAAGCCTTTGCCGCCCGCGCCGCGGGCCCGGCCCAGGCGGAGCCTTTCCCCCCAACCCCCGTGCACCTGGCCCACCACGACCCCGACGGCGAAGTGCGGGTGCTGGCCGCGGCCCTGGCAGGGGCCCGGCCCACGAGCTACGCGGCGGCCTACGCGCATGTGCAGGGGCTGCCCCCCGAGCAGCGCCGGGCCCTGGCCGATGCGCTGCTGGCCCCCCGGGGGGAACACGACGCACCGCCCCGGGCGTTGGAGTTCGCCTCCACCACCTGGGATTTGGTGATGGACCAGGGCGCGTATTACGAGTTCAAGCGGCACCGCATGATGACCCAGGTGCCGCAGCCGTTGGGCGTGGATTTGGGCTACGCGCTGCCGCGGCTGATGGCCGAGGTGGGCCTGGACGAGGATTTTGCCGCGGCCATGCGCGCCGCGGCGCGCACCTATCGCCGCCTGGCCGAGGCGCTGGGGCCCCATG
>JALSPJ010000148.1 GCA_026985995.1 Anaerolineales bacterium | reverse complement strand
CGTGGACCTGCGCCTGCGCCTGCAGGCGGTTCCCCCCACACCCACGCCCACCGCCACGCCGGGGCCGCCCCTGTTCGTCTACCGCCAGGTGGATGTCACCCCCGGCGATAGCATCAACTTCGACGATGGCGGTGTGGAAGTATCCTACGGTTACAACGGGCCCAACGACCAGGGCTTAGGCCATGTGGGCGACCATGTCTTCTTCAAGCCCATTTACTACTGGCCCCCCGATTTTGCGGATTGCTATAACGCCTCCTATGGCCTCAAAAACGCGCTTTTGAACCCGCAAAATCAGGTCGGCATGGCGTTTTGTTACACCACCAACGAAAAACGGGTGGGCGCGCTGCGCATCGATGGGTATTACATCGACAACCGCGGCACGCCGCATCTGGTGGTCACCTATATGACCTGGGCCGCGATTCGTAAGTGACCGACAGGGGCGCGCGGCCCCACGCCGGTTCCCCCAAAGGAACCTGGGCAGAACGGCCGCGCGCCGTGTGCCATAGGCCCGCGGCCAGCAGCGCCACACCCGCCAGCGCCAGATGCGGCGCGAGTACATCCACCCAGTTGACCCCGCGGATGAGGTGGGTGGGCCCGGCCCACCAGCGGGTGGTGAGCACCACCAGCCCGGCCGCGAGTTCCAGCACGGCCAGAGTCGCGGGGCCCACCGGCGGGGCCTGGTCGCGTTCCGCCGCGTGGTCGTCGGCCCGGGCTCGCAAAGGCTGGCCCCAGGCCCACCAGGCCAACAGCGTCACCAGGGTGAGGTAAAAGCGCATGTTGGTGGGCGCGGTGCTGCCTCGCAGCCGCGCGGAAAAGGCCATTTTGGTGCCCGCGGTGAGCAGGCCCAGCACCAGCGCGGCCCACAGGGCTTTGACGGCCCAGGGCTTACGCCGCCACACCCCTACCAGCCCGGCCAGGCCCAAACCGCCGGCCACGAAGGTGAAGATAGTCGCGGTTTGATAGACCGGCTTGTAGGGCACCAGCATGGGGAAGTCGTATTGCTCGGGGAACCACGAAACACAGATGGAGCCCACCGCGCCCAGGAAGGTCATGACCACGGTGAGCCCCAGAAGCACAAAGGTAACGCCTGAAGTGAGCTTGCGCATGATAACCTCCGGGGGCAGCGCAGGATGGATTCCGTCACTTTCATCGTATTCTAAAAATAACCCCCCGGTCGAGTGACAAAAGACGTTTTCGCGCCTTCAGAGAGCCGGTGCGTCCGGGCGCGGTTTTTGCGCGACCACCACAATGTGGGTCACCGCGTCGACTTCGTCGTCGCCGGTCAAGAATTCAGGCCGAATGCGCGGTTTGACCTTACGAAAGGCGGCCAGGTCCCGGGCCAGCACCTGAATGTTGACCTGGGCGAAATGGGCGCGAAAGACCCGCGCGTAATCGGGCAGCCGCAGGCGATTGAGGTTGCTGGTAGGGTTCAGCCAGCGTCGCCAGGTTTGTTCGGAAAAAGTGAGCATCTCGAAGGGATAGCGAAAGAAGTGGTCACGCAGGTCGATGAAGTGGATATGGATGCCTTGGGGCTTGGTGAGGCGCGCCAGGGCCCGGGTGATGCCTTCGACATCGTCCAGGTGCTCGTAGACTGAGGTGCTCAATACCACATCCACGGGCTGAAGGGCGCGGCGTTGGGCCAGGGCGCGCACATCTTCATGCCATATGCTCATATAGGCCGCGCGTGGCTGGTGCGTATGGGG
The DNA here is from genome assembly GCA_026985995.1 of Anaerolineales bacterium. Taxonomy (GTDB): domain Bacteria; phylum Chloroflexota; class Anaerolineae; order Anaerolineales; family DRMV01; genus JAADEN01. Next base: position 826 of record JALSPJ010000148.1, on the reverse strand, counting down.
GTGGAAAAAGGAAGCATAACGTGCCTGGGACGCCAGGCGGGCGTTGCGCCGGGGGTCGGGCTGTGCGTAGGGGTCGCAGAGTACCACATGGGCCGCGCCGCGATGCAGCAATTCGGCCGCGACGCCCAGGTAGCCGCCATAGCCCAAAATGAACACCCGCTGCCCTTGCCAGGAACGACCATGGGCCTGCAACAAGGCCTCGTAACGCGCAACCGCTTCCTCGGGCGAGCGGGTCTCCAGGCCGGGGCGCAGCACCCAGCCCCGACGCAGTAGCGCGTGCACCAGCCTCGACGGCAACCGGCGGCGCACAAAACGCAGCAGGAGATAATCCCAGGGCATGGCTTTGGCTCCTATAAGAAAGGCAAAGGGGTAGGCGCGTGGGCGTCGCCGCCTACCCCGAACATGGCGTTTTGCAGCGCGGCTTACTTCTCATACACCGGCACCAGCCAGTGCGCGTACTTGGGTTCCTGGCCCCGCACCACCCGGAAGAACAGCTCGCGGATGCGCGCGGTGATGGGCCCCATCTCGCCGCTGCCCACGGGCCGGTGGTCCACCCGGGTGACCGCGGTGATTTGGGCCGCGGTGCCGGTGAGGAACAGCTCGTCCGCGATGTAAACCTCGGTGCGGTCGATGTGGCGTTCCACCACCGGGATGCCCAGGTCCCGGGCCAGCTCCATCACCGTGCGGCGGGTGATGCCTTCCAGGATGTTGTCGGTCACGGGCGGGGTGATGAGGGTGCCGTCGCGCACGATGAAGACATTCTCCGCGCTGCCTTCGGCGATGTGGCCGTCCTGGGTCAGTACCAGGGCCTCGTCGAAACCGGCCA
>JALSPJ010000147.1 GCA_026985995.1 Anaerolineales bacterium | reverse complement strand
CAGGGTGGGGGTGAAAGCCACCGTGGGCGGCAGCGTTGGGGGCAAGGTGGGGCTGGGCCGCGGGGTGGAAGTGGGCGGCAGGGTGGCCGTGGCCGTGGGCGTGGCAGTGGGCCCGGTCGACGAAGGGCTGGCGAGCAGCGGGGTGACCGTGGCCGTGGGCGCGGCCCGGGTGACGGCCTCGGTGGGCAGCACGGTGACGGTGACGGGCATGGCGGCCGTGGTAGGCTGCGTTGGGGCCCCTTCGGTGGCCGCGGTCGGCGGCAGGAAGGTGGGGCTGCCGCTCACGGCTTGTTCGGGCGCGGGCGCACCCCCGCAGGCGGCCAAAGCGGCCAGCAACAACATCCAAAACAGGGTTCGGTAGACTTTCATCATCGCCCTCCGGCCCACAAGGTGGGTGTATTTTACCCCATTTTTCCGTCCGCGGTTGCCATTTCGGCTTCCAAGGCCCGCACCCAACCGTCGAGAATGTCGAAACCCCGTTGCCAAAACGCGGCATCCCGCGGGTCCACCCCGGCCTCGGCCAGCAGTTCTTCGGGCGCGCGGCTGCCCCCGGCTTCCAGCAGGCGGAAGTAGACCGGCTTGAAGGCCGCGCCTTCTTCCTTATAGCGCTGATACAGGGCCAGCACCAGCAACTGGCCGAACGCGTAGGCATACACATAGAAAGGCACCCGGTAGAAGTGAGGAATCATGAGCCATTCCCAGGCGAACTCGTCGCTCACTTCCACGGCATCGCCAAATTGCTCGGCCAGCAGGTCGGCGTACACGGCCGCGATGTCTTCGGCGCTGGCGCCCTTGGGGAACCGGTCGTGGGCCTGCACCTCGAAGAGCGCGAAGTAGGCCTGCCGCATGATGGTGGCGTAGTTGTCGTCGAGCTGCTTGAAGAGGATGTCGCGGCGCACTTGAGGGTCCTGCTCCTGGGCCAGCAGGGCATCGACCAGCAGCATTTCGCCAAAGGTGGAGGCGGTTTCGGCCAGGGGCAGGGGCGCGTGAAAGGTGAACACGCTGTGCTGGGCGGCCAGCAGGCCGTGAATGGCGTGCCCCAGCTCGTGGGCCATGGTGGCCACATCTTCCAACCGGCCCTGGTAGTTGAGCAGCACCCAGGGCGTCGCGCCGGGGTAGGGCGTGGCGCAGAACGCGCCGCCGGACTTGCCGGGCTTGACTTCGCTGTGCACATGCTGGCGGTCCAGCACCTGGCGGGCCAGCGCGGCAAAGCGGGGGTCGAAGGCTTCGAAGGCCTGCAGCACCATTTCCACCGCGGTGTGGAAGTCGTAGGTGCGCTCCGACGCGGTGACGGGCGCGTAGATGTCGTAGCGACGCAGCTTGTCCATGCCCAGCACCCGGGCCTTCAGGCGGAAGAAGCGCTGGAAGACCGTCGCGTTCTGGCGGCTGACCTCCAGCAGGGTGTCTACGGCCTCGTCGGGCAGGTGATTGGCCAGGTTGCGGGCCGCGATGGGCCGCGAAAAGCCCCGGATGAGCACCTTTTCGTTGTACCAATCCTGGGTCACGGCCTGGTAGATGGGCGCGATGAGGCCCTTGTCATGGAGATAGACCTCGTAGAGCACCTGATACGCGCGAGCCCGTAAATCCGGGTCCGGGCTGCGCACATAGGTCATCAGCTCGCCCCGGGTGAGCTCCTGGACCTCGCCGTCCACTTCCAGGCGGTAAGTGTAGCGGTTGGTCAGGGTGCTGTAGGTGGAAAGCAGCGCGCGGATGCCCGACACATCTTTGAGGTTGATGATTTTCTCTTCGCCTTCGCTCAGGGTGTACGGCCGGTACAGGCGCTCTTTTTCCAGGAAGTAGCGATAGCGGGGCCCGGCGGCTTCCAGCAGGCGTTGCGCCGCGGCGTCGTCCAGGTTGCGCCACCACAGTTCGAAGAACAGCAGCCGATTTTGCACCTGGGCCATGATTTGGCGCATTTTGCCCAACATGGCCTGCGCGGCGGGGTCCTGGGTGTTTTCGCTGAAACGCAGGTGGGCATAGGAACCCAAACGCGCGGCCAGCAGGTGAATGTCTTCCAGCTCCTGCAGCCAGGCGACGAAAGTTTCGGCCGGCAGGTCGGCGCGCAGTTGTTCGCGATGGGCCTCGAAGGCGGCCACCTTTTGCTCCAAGGTTTCGAAGGCTTGCTCCCACGCCTCGGGCGAGGGGAACAGGTCTTCCAGGGACCAGGGGCCTTGCTCGTAGCGCTTCATAGCACCTCCTGTCAGGGGGAAAGGTTGGAAAGAATGATAACACAATTTCGGTGAGCGCCGGAACGGCGGCCCTCCACCGCCGGGGCGAAATCATGCAAAACAGCAGTCCGCGGTCAGCAGTTAGCAGACAGCCCGGTAGGGGCGCAGCGTGCTGCGCCCAGGGCGACCCGGCAGGCCGCCCGGCCCGGTAGGGGCGCGCCGGGAATGAAAGCCGCGGATACACGCGGATAACCGCGGATTAAGGTGAAAAAACCACGGAAAAACGCGGATGAACACAGAAGAAATACAGCAGAAAGCAAGGCGCGCCTCAGCCAACTTCCAACCTCTAACCGCCAACTTCCCCCCAACTTCCAGCTTCCCCCCGCCAACCCTGCGAAACGAAACAAGGGCGGAGGTCGGCGAAAATCCTTGACAGGCCCGGGGGCTTGCAGTACAATGCCGCCAATCTGGCACAACCGAGCCGGGAAAGGCGTTGAAGAGGGCGAGTAGGCGTTGAAACGGCGTTTCAGAGAGCCGGGGTGAGGTGCGAGCCCGGTACGCACGCCAGCGCCGAATGGGCCTCGGAGCCGCAGGGCGAACGGGCTGTAAGGCCCCAGTAGTCTGCGCCGGTTGGCCCCCGTTATCGGGCCCCGGGTATACGCGTGACCTTGCCACCGGCACGGCGCGCCGTACCCGGCCGAGTGAGGCTGGCTTTTCCTCCCCCCGTCGTCTCACGGCGGGGGTTTTGGGTTAAGCCGCCTAACTGGGGTGGCACCGCGGGCCTATGGCGCTCGTCCCCAGACGGGGGCGGGCGCTTTTGGTGTTAAAAGCCCCGGCCTGCACCCCCCAGCCCGGCCCCAGCGGAGCCTTTCCCCCAAACCCAACCCCCGTGGAGGTGTATCATGTCCGACCAGTTCCGCTTCTTGCTCACCGAGCGCGATATCCCGAAGCAGTGGTACAACATCCTGGCCGATTTTCCGGTGGAAGTGCCGCCGCCCCTGCACCCGGTGACCAAAGAGCCGGTCACGCCCGACTTCCTGCAGGCCCTCTTCCCCATGGAGCTGATTATGCAGGAAGTGAGTACGGACCGCTACATCGACATCCCTGAGCCGGTGCGGGAGATTTACCGCCTGTGGCGGCCCACGCCCCTCATTCGGGCCCGCCGGCTGGAAAAGGCCCTGGACACGCCGGCGCACATTTACTACAAGTATGAGGGGGTGTCGCCCTCGGGCAGCCACAAGCCCAACACCGCGGTGGCCCAGGCTTTCTACAACAAGAAGGAGGGCACCCAGGCCCTCACCACCGAAACCGGCGCGGGGCAGTGGGGCTCGGCCCTGGCCATGGCGGCCAATTTCTTCGATTTGCCCCTGGAAGTGTACATGGTCAAGGTCTCGTACCACCAAAAGCCTTATCGCCGCATTCTGATGGAACTGTTCGGCGCGCAGGTGTTCGCCAGCCCCACGGACCGCACCGAATTTGGGCGCAAGATTTTGGCCCAGGACCCCGACAACCCCGGCTCCTTGGGCATTGCCATTTCCGAGGCCGTGGAAGCCGCGGCCACTTCGGGCGGCAAGAAGAAGTACAGCCTGGGCTCGGTGCTCAACCATGTGCTGTTGCACCAAACGGTCATCGGCCTGGAAGCCCTGAAGCAGATGGATATGGCCGGGGAGTACCCCGATGTCATCATCGGCGCGGTGGGCGGCGGCTCCAACTTCGCCGGGCTGGCGTATCCGTTCCTCTATTACACTTTGACCGAGGGCAAGGCAACCCGCTTTTTGGCTGTGGAACCCACGGCTGCGCCCACCCTCACCCGGGGGAAGTACGCGTACGACTACGGCGACACCGCGCGCATGGCGCCCATCGTGATGATGCACACCTTAGGGCACACCTTCATGCCGCCGCCCATTCATGCCGGTGGGTTGCGCTATCACGGCATGGCCCCCACGGTGAGCGCGCTGGTCAAGGCCGGCTACATTCACCCCGTGGCCGTGCCCCAGGTGGCCACTTTTGAAGCCGCGGTGCTCTTCGCCCGCAACGAGGGCATTGTGCCGGCGCCCGAATCGGCCCACGCGGTGCGGGTGACCATCGACGAAGCCCTGGCGGCCAAGCGGGCCGGCGAAAAGCGGGTGATTTTGTTCAACCTTTCGGGGCACGGCCATTTCGACCTGTCGGCCTACGACGCCTACCTCAAGGGCGAGCTGGAAGACTACTACTACCCCGACGAGGCCATCGAGGCCGCGCTGCAGGACCTGCCGCAGGTGGAAGGCTGAGGCCGTCGCGCACATCGCCTACCCGGCCGCGAGATGCCAACCCGCGGGCACGCGGCAATGGCAGCTGGAACCGGCCACGCGGCGCGGGCGTGAGGGTGTCTTGGGGCGCGCGGCCATGCCCACCGAACCATCGGCAGGTTGCGCCGCGCGTCCCGCACAGCGCCGCGTTTCGTGGTATCATTAGGGCACCTTGACAGGTGCGAGAGTTCCATCATGGACGAAGAGCGGAAAATCACCATCATCGAAGGGCCGACGCCCGAATTCGAGCCCGTCCAAGAGGCCACGGTCGATTACCTCACCGGCGTGCTGGAAGGCCCCTCGCCCCGGGGGCATATCATGCTCACCCGGGTGCGGGCGCTCAACGGCCCCGCGCTGGTGGAGCGCTGCCATCGGGCCTGGCGCGCCCAAGACAGCATCGTCCTCGAATTCCGCACGCCTGTGGGCCTGGTGCAGCAAGTGCCCATCGTCGCGGTGCGCTATGTGCCCACCGAAGAAGGCGATGTGCTGCTGCTGTGGGTGCTCATGCCCCTGGAAGTCATGGAGCACCTGGTCGATGGCCCCGCGGAAGAAGACGAGGACGATTTCCTCGACGACTGGCCCTTGTGAGCCGGCCTTCCGCTTCGGCGGTTGGGAGCCCGACGCGCCGCGCTTCGCGTAGCCCGCGACGCGCGGCGTTTTTCATTGCCCTTCCGCACCCCCATCGCGTGGTAAGATTACCCCGGCCGCGCTCGCGCGGCTTCATCATTTGCACCGTTGGAGGTTCCCCATGAGCGACAAAAAAGTTCGCGTGGCCATCATTGGCGTCGGGAATGTCGCCGCGTCTTTGGTCCAAGGCGTGTTTTATTACCAAAACGCCAAAGACGACGACTTCGTCCCCGGTCTCATGCATGTCAATTTGGGTGGTTATCATGTGCGCGATATCGAATTCACCGCGGCCTTCGACATCGACGCCGACAAAGTGGGCAAGGACCTTTCCGAAGCCATCTGGTCCGGCCAAAACAACACCATCAAGTTCGCCGAAGTGCCCCACCTGGGCGTGCCCGTCTATCGGGGCATGACCCACGATAGCCTGGGCAAATACCTCTCCGAGAAAATTCGCAAAGCCCCCGGTCCCACGGCCAACATCATCCAGATTCTCAAAGACACCAAAACCGATGTGGTCATCAACCTGCTGCCCGTGGGCAGCGAAATGGCCACCAAGTGGTATGTGGAACAGGTGCTGGACGCCGGCTGTGCGTTCGTCAACGGCATCCCGGTGTTCATCGCCCGGGAAGCCTACTGGCAGCAGCGCTTCGCGGAGCGCGGCCTGCCCATCATCGGCGATGACATCAAAAGCCAGGTGGGCGCCACCATCGTGCACCGGGCCTTAGTGTGGCTGTTCCAAAAGCGGGGCGTGCGCCTGGAACGCACCAGCCAGCTCAATGTGGGCGGCAACATGGACTTCTACAACATGCTGGAGCGGGCCCGGCTCCAGAGCAAGAAGATTTCCAAGACCCGCGCCGTGACCTCGCTGCTGGATTACGAGCTGGACCCTGAGAATGTCTACATCGGCCCGTCGGATTATGTGCCCTGGCTCAAGGACCGCAAATGGGCCTACATTCGCCTGGAGGGCCGGGCCTTCGGCGATGTGCCCCTCAACATCGAGCTCAAGCTGGAAGTTTGGGACAGCCCCAACGCGGCCGGTGTGCTCATCGACGCAGTGCGCATGGCCAAACTGGCCCTGGACCGGGGCCTCAAGGGCGCGCTGGTCGCGCCGTCGGCCTATTTCATGAAGTCGCCGCCCGTGCCCATCCCCGACGATGTGGCCGTGGAACGGGCCGAGGCCTTCATTCGCGGGGAAGACAACGAGACCCTGCCCCCCGCGTAAGCCGCGCGGCCGGGGCTTTTTCTGCTGGGGGAACCGACGCGGGACCGGGGCCTGCCGCACGTCCCGCGTCGGCCCCACGGCCTGCGACCAACCGTAAGTCGACCCAGGGGGTTCCCCATGGCCGAAGCAACCAAACCGCGCGTGCGCCCTTTGCGCATCACGCCCTACACCTATCAGGACATCCCCGGCTTTGTGTTGCAAGACCCGCTGGGCCTGAGCGAGCGCATGTTGTTCCTGCCCGCGGACCTGGGCCCCGTGCTGGCCCTGCTGGATGGCACCCGCACCCTGCAGGCCGTGCGCAGCGAGTTCTTGATGCGCTATGGCAAACCCTTGCCGCCTGAAGTGCTGCACCGCTTGGTGACCGATTTGGATGCGGCCTTCATGCTCGATAATGCCCGTTTTCGGGCTTTCAAGGAAGAAAAACTGGCCGCGTACCGCCGCGCGGTCTATCGGGCCCCACGGCTGGCCGGGCAGGTTTACCCCGCGGAAGCCGCGGCGCTGCAAACCGCCTTGGACAAATACCTGGCCGACGCGCCGGTCACCCTGCCGCCGCCCACGCGGCCCATCGCCGGGGTGGTGAGCCCGCATATCGATTACCCCCGGGGCTGGCGGGTGTATGCCTCGGTGTGGGGCTATGCCCGTTCGGCCGTGCAGGCCGCGGCCCGGGTGATTGTGCTGGGCACGGACCACAACGGCCCGCCCGGCAGCCTGACCCTCACCCGGCAGCACTACGCCACCCCTTATGGGGTGCTGCCTACGGCCACCGAAGTGGTCGACGCGCTGGCCCAGGCCTGGGGCCCCGACGAAGCTTTTCGCTATGAGCTGCACCACATTGGCGAGCACTCGGTAGAACTGGCCCTGGTGTGGCTGCATCACCTGCGGGGCGGTCAGCCGGTGGAGGTGGTGCCCGTGCTGGTGGGCGCGTTCGACCATTATGTGCAGCAGCGCCGGGACCCGGCCGAGGACCCGCGGCTGAACCGGGTGGTGGAAGTGCTGCGCCAGGCCGCGGCGGCCCAACCCACCCTGGTCGTGGCCGCCGTGGATTTTGCCCATGTGGGCCCCGCGTTTGGCGACCCGCAGCCGTGGGGCAAAGCCGAGCGTCAGCGGCTGCACCGGGCCGACGAAGGTCTGCTCAACGCGGTGCGTCGCGGGGACCCGGCAGCCTGGTTCTGGCGCATTGCAGGGGTGGAGGACCGTTACCGCATTTGCGGTTTCTCCGCGCTGTATCTCTACCTGCGGGTGTTGGAGGGCCAAACCGGGGTGGTGACGGGCTACGAACACTGCCCCGCGGACCCGCAGCAGGGCTCGTGGGTCTCGGTGGCCGGCGCGGTGACTTTGGCCGCGGCCTGAGGCCTGGTGTCGCGATGGGCCGGGGGCTTTGAGCCCGGGGGCCCTGGCCCTGGGGTGGTGGGATAAATTTACACGGGGGAGATGGAAGATAGAGAGGGTGGAAGTTGGTGGTTGGAGGTTTGAGGTTAGAAGTTGGTGGCTGGCGGTTGGCGGGTGCCGCGCGTTGCTCCTTGCTGTCTGCTCCCTGCTCTTTTTCATCCGCGTTTATCCGCGGTTGCATTCCCCCCCGGGCGACCAGCCGGGTCGCCCCTACTATGCTATGCTCCCTGCTCCCTGCTGACTGCTGACCGCTGTTTTTCATCCGCGTGCATCCGCGGTTTCATTCCTGGGCGACCAGCCGGGTCGCTCCTACCGCGGCGGGCGCACCGCCATGCGCCCCTACCGCGCTGTTTGCTCCCTGCTGACCGCTGACTGCTATTGTTCATCCGCGGTTTCATTCCCCCCCCCGGGCCGCGGCCAAGGAAAAGGGCGGGCCTGACGCCCGCCCCAATGTCGCTCAGCCGCCCCGCTTGCTGTTGCCATCGGGTGGCCAGCGGTTGATTTTCGCGGCCCGCGATACCAGGTCCCGGGTGCGGTTCAGCAGCCGGGTTTGGGTGCCGCCGTAAAGCACATGGGCCATGGCCGGAATTTGAATTTCCTCCCCTTGCGGCAGGCCCTCCCGCACCCGGGTCACCAGCCACAAATCGCACCAGTTGATGAAGCGGTTCATGTCGTCCAGCCCATCCCGCAGTTGCACGGGGTAATCCCACAGGCGCTTTTCTTCGTCGCCGTTGGCGTCGCGTTTGAATTCCAGCGCGTAGGAGCGGAAAATTTGATGCGCCACTTCGGTGACGATGTTGTCGGGCACTTTGTCCTTTTGGGCCCGTTGCCGCACCATGTCCACGATTTCCGAAAAAGTGCGCCCTTGCCCCTGGGGGGAGCGCAGCATTTGGTGGAACTTGAGCACCACCCGCGGGCGGTAAGGCGAGGGCGTCATGCGCACTTTCCCCAGCCGGGAGATGATTTGCAGGTATTCGGTCACCTTTTCCTGATGCGCGGGCGTCAGGGTTTTGTCCGACGCGGGGGTTTGCACGAAGCGTTCGTAGGCCAGGAATTCGTCCAGCGCGTGGATGAGGTGCGACGCGGTGGTGGCCTGAATGCCGAAGCCGATGACCCGCTTGCCCTTTCCCCGCAGGTAGTGCACCACATCGACGAAGTCGCTGTCGCCGGTTCCCAAAATGACATGGGAAATTTGCGGGTCCGCGCCCAGGGTGACCGCGTCGATAATCATGCGGGTGTCGTTGGGCTTGGCTTCGTGATAGGCCGGGGTGTGAATGAGCTCGAAGCCCAAGGCCAGCAAGGGGGCCTGGTAGTTTTCGAAGCGCACCCAATTGGCGTAGGCCCGCTTGAGGGTGATGGGGCCGTATTCCTGGAATTTGCGATACACGGGCTCCCAACGGATGTGGTCTTTGAGCGCCTTCTGGGCGCTCAGATGTAAGTTTTCAAAGTCCAAAAAGATGGCAACTTTTTGGGATAATGGCGGCAATAGTGTTGTTTCACTCATGCAAAACCTCCTTGGGGGAAACGCCTACCTCCCGGGCCAGCCACGGGCCAGCAGATTGAGCACCAAAGTGAGCAACAGGGACAGCAGCAGCGAAGTAGCCAGGGGAAAGACGCAGGTGACCGGCCCGCGCTGGACCACCAGGTCGCCGGGCAGGCGGCCTAAGGGCAGCCCCCAGCGGCTCAGCGCGTAGACCACCAGGCCCAGGACGAAGAGCAGCGCGCCCAGGCTCATCAGCAGGCGGCCCAGGTCGGTCATGGCAGCGCCTCCTCACAACAGGCGTGGGGTGGTGGGCTCTGGCGGCGGCAGGCCCAGGTGCTCGTAAGCCCGGCGGGTGGCCACCCGGCCCTGGGGGGTGCGCTCCAAAAAGCCCAGCCGCAGCAGGTAGGGCTCGACCACTTCCATGAGGGTGTTGGGGTCCTCGCTCACCGCAGCGGCTAAGGTGTTGAGCCCCACGGGCCCACCGCCGAACTTTTGGATGAGGGTGCGCAGCACAAAGCGGTCCACCTCGTCCAGGCCTAAGGCGTCGATGTTGAGCATTTCCAGGGCCTGGCGGGCCACCTGGGCGGTAATTTCGCCCTGGGCCCGCACCTGGGCATAGTCGCGCACCCGGCGCAGCAGGCGCAAGGCGATGCGCGGCGTGCCCCGGGCCCGGCGGGCGATTTCGGCCGCGCCTTCGTCGGTAATGGCCACCTGCAGGCGGGCCGCAGCCCGGCGGACGATGGCCTCCAGGCTGGCCTGGTCGTAATAATCGAGGCGGAAGACCGCGCCGAACCGGGCCCGCAGGGGCGCGGTGACCAGGGCCAGGCGGGTGGTGGCGCCCACCACGGTGAAGCGGGGCAGCCGTAGCCGCACCGAACGGGCCGCGGGGCCTTTGCCGATGACGATGTCCAGGGCGAAGTCTTCCATGGCCGGGTAGAGCACTTCTTCCACCGCCCGGCTCAGGCGATGAATTTCGTCGATGAACAAAATATCGCCCCCGCGCAAATTGGTGAGAATGGCGGCCAGGTCCCCGGCCCGCTCGATGGCCGGGCCCGAGGTCACCTTGATGTTGACCCCCATTTCGTAGGCCAGAATGTGGGCCAGGGTGGTCTTGCCCAACCCCGGCGGGCCGTAAAACAGCACATGGTCCAGGGGCTCGCCCCGCTGCCGGGCCGCGGCAATGAGCACGGCTAAGTTCTCCCGCACGGCATCCTGGCCGATGAGGTCGGCCAAACGCCGTGGGCG
>JALSPJ010000146.1 GCA_026985995.1 Anaerolineales bacterium | reverse complement strand
GCTGGACATCCCGCTGCCCGATGGCCGCACCCGGCGGGTGCGCATTACCAAGCTGCACCTGGAAGAAGACGCCGGCAAGACGAAGCGGGAGCGGGGCGTGCGCCTCATCGACTTCAACCGCTGCGGCGTGCCCCTCATCGAGATGGTCACCGAGCCCGACCTGCGCTCCCCCGACGAGGCCGCGCACTACCTGCTGCGCCTGCGCCAGCTCATCCGCTGGCTGGGCATTTCCGAAGGCGACATGGAAAAAGGCCACCTGCGGTGCGACGCCAATGTCTCCATTCGGCCCAAGGGCGCGGACTACTTCAACCCCAAAACCGAAATCAAGAATGTGAACTCCATCGACGCGGTGCGGGAGGCCATTGCCAAAGAGGTGGAACGCCAGATTCGCGAGATGGAAGCCGGCCGGCAGGTGGAGCCCTGGACCTTAGAGTGGGACGAGCACGCAGGGGTGCTGCGCAAAATGCGCTCCAAGGAAACCGAGGCCGATTACCGCTACTTTCGGGAGCCGGACCTGTTGCCACTGGAAATCGACGCGGCCTGGTTAGAGCAGGTGCGGGCCGCGCTGCCCGAGCTGCCTCTGGCGCGGCGGGCGCGCTTTCAGCAGCAATATGGCCTCTCGGCCTACGAAGCCGACATTTTGACCGGCCATCGGGCTTTGGCCGATTATTTCGAGGCTTTGGTGGAAACCTACAACGGCCCGGTCAAAGCCGCGGTCAACTGGATGCTCAACGAGGTGCTGCGCCTGCTCAACGAAGAAGGCCTGACCGCGGACCGGCTACGCCTGACGCCCCAACGCCTGGCTCGCCTGCTGCAGCTGCTGGACGCGGGCACCATCAACCGCCCCACGGCCAAGCGCCTGCTGCGCCGGGTGCACGCGGAAGACCGGGAGCCCGAGGCCATCGTCGAGGCCGAGGGCCTGGCCCAGGTGAGCGACACCGATGCACTGCGCCGGGTGTGCCAGGAAGTGGTGGCCGAGAACCCCGCGGAGGTGGCCAAATATCGCAGCGGCAAGACAGGTCTGCTGGGCTGGTTCGTGGGTCAGGTGATGCGCAAGACCCGGGGCAAGGCCAATCCGCAAGAAGTGCGGCGCTTGCTGCAGGAACTGTTGGACGCGGCGTAGCCCGGCCCTACAGAAATTCTACGAACTGCCACCGGGCCGGTCGCCCCCGACCATAGACCCCCCGCCGGTGCGGCGGTAGCAATTCGGCCAGCACCAGCATGGCCTCGTCGGTCATGGCTTGCAGCTGCGCGGTGGTGGCATGTCGTGGCCCCCGCAGCCGAAAGGGCCGGCCAAAGCGCACCTGGGCCCGGGGTTCCTGCCACCAGCGGGGCAGCAGGGGGAAGGTGGGGTAGCCCTGGGTGCCGTCGATGGCCGCGGGCACCAAAGGCACATCGCAGCGCAGGGCAAAATAGGCCAGCCCCGGTTTGGCCCGCTGCATGGCCGGGTTGCGGGTGCCCTCGGGCGCGATGAGCACCACTTCGCCGGCGGCCAGCGCGCTCAGGGTGAGGCGAATGGCCCGTTTGTCCGTTTCCCCCCGGTGCACAGGAATGGCCCCCCACGAGCGGGGCAGCCAGCCGATGAGGGGGTAGTGGAAGGCTTCCACCTTGGCCAGCGGGGTGGTGTGGATGGGCAGGTAGGCCATGATGACCAGGGGGTCGACGAAGGCAATGTGGTTGTAATAGACGATGTAGGGCCCGGCTGCGGGCAAGTTTTCCAGCCCCGTGACCGCCTCGACCCGGGCGAAAAGCCGCACCCCCACGACCCGCAGCAACCAGTGCCAAAAGCGCCGCGCCCGGTGATAACGCCGGGGGTCGTCTTGCGGACGCAGCTTGAAATCCGCGCAAGGCCGCGCGGCAACCGGCATGGTGGGCATCGTCGCTCCTCCGTGGTAGCCTCGTCCCGGAACGGTAAGCGTGCGGCGGCCTGGGGTGCCTCACCGGCCCGGCCACGGCCCCAGGCGGCCGGCAGGCACATTATAACGCGACCCCGCCCGTCCGTCCCAACCCGCCCGTCCCGCGCCTTGACCCCCCGCCTGCCAACCGCTACAATGGAGCCCTGAGCCCACCTTCACGGCCCTGGAGGAAGAAACCGCATGTTCGACCAACTCACCGAACGCCTCAATCAGGTCTTCGACAAAATTCGCCGCCGGGGGCGCCTGACGGAAAAGGATGTGGACGCGGCCATGCGCGAAGTGCGCCTGGCCCTGCTGGAAGCCGATGTGCATTACCAGGTGGTCAAAGATTTCGTCCAGCGGGTCAAGGAGCGCGCGGTAGGTCAGGAGATTTCCCGGGCCCTGCTGCCCGCGCAGCAGGTCATCAAAATCGTCTACGAAGAACTGGTGCACACCTTAGGCGAGCCCGAGCCCCTGAACCTCACCGGGCCCAAGCCCCGGGTGCTGCTGCTGGTGGGCCTGCAGGGTTCGGGCAAAACCACCACCGCGGCCAAGCTGGCCCGCCACTTGCGCCGCCAGGGCGAGCGGGTGATGCTGGTGGCGGCCGACCCCTACCGCCCGGCCGCGGTGCAGCAGCTGCAAACCTTGGGCCAGCAGCTGGACATCCCCGTCTATTATGAGGAAGGCGTGCCGCCCCCCGAGCTGGTGGCCCGGGCCCACCGCCAGGCCGAGCAGGGCGGCTATACCGTGCTCATCGTCGACACGGCCGGCCGCTCGCAGCTCGACGACCGCCTGATGCAAGAGGTGCAGGAAATCGCCCGCCGGGTGGAGCCCGCGGAAGTGCTGCTGGTGGTCGACGCCATGATTGGCCAGGAGGCCGTGGCCGTAGCCCAGGGCTTTCGGGATGCCCTGCCCCTCACCGGCTTAGTGCTGACCAAAATGGACGGCGACGCGCGCGGCGGCGCGGCCATCTCCATCCGCTCGGTCACCGGCGTGCCCATCAAATTCCTGGGCACGGGCGAAAAGCTCGACGCGCTGGAAACCTACGACCCGCAGCGCCTGGCTTCCCGCATCCTGGGCATGGGGGATGTGCTGGGCCTCATCCAAAAGGCCGAAGAGGCCCTGGACCAGGAGGAAGCCGAGCGCCAGCTGGAGCGCATGTTGCGGGGGCAATTCACCCTGGAAGACTACCTCAACCAGCTGCGCCAGGTGCGCAAGCTGGGGCCCATTGGCAAAATCCTCGAGATGCTGCCCGGCGACCTGGGCCGCATGGCCCGCCAGGTGGACCCCCAACAGGCCGAGCAGCAGCTCAAAAAAGTGGAAGCCATTATCAATTCCATGACCCGTGAAGAGCGCCAGCGGCCCGAAATCATCAACGCCAGCCGCAAACGGCGCATTGCCCGGGGTTCGGGCACCACGGTGCAAGATGTGAACGAAGTGCTCCGCCAATATCGCCAGGCCAAACGCGTGTTCAAACAGCTGGGGCGCCTGGGCCCCGCGGGGCTGGGTCGCCTGTTCGGCGGCTTTGGCGGTTTGGGCGGCTTTGGCGCGCCCGCCGACTTCGACGGCCCTGACGGCGATGAAGCCGAAGCCTGGCCCTCCGCGGCCGAACCGACCACCTCGCTACGAACCAGGGCCCGGGCCGCCCGCCCCACGCCCAAAAAGAAGGCCGCGCCCAAGCGCAAAAAAGTCAAAAAGAAGAAAAAGAAAAAACGCCGCCGCTAAAGCCACCCTTCCCAGGGAGGTTCCACCATGCCCGAGTTTCTCATTTTGGCCGACCCCGACCAGGCCCGCCGCGAATGGCTGGCCCAAATCACCCATCGGGTCGCGGCCGAAACCCTGCCCGTGATGGAAGCCGTGGGCCGCGTACTGGCCCAGGATGTGGTCGCGGCCGAGCCCATCCCCGCGTTTCGGCGTTCCACCGTCGATGGCTACGCGGTGCGAGCCGCGGACACCTACGGCGCGTCCGATTCCCTGCCGGCCTATCTCAGCGTGGTGGGGGAAGTGCCCATGGGCGCCGCGGCGCCCTTTGCCCTGCAGCCCGGCCAGGCCGCGCTCATCCACACCGGCGGCATGGTGCCCGAAGGCGCGGACGCGGTGGTCATGGTCGAGCACACCCAAACCAGCCGCGAAGGCGAGGTGGAAGTGCTCAAGGCCGTGGCCGTGGGCGAGAACATCATCCAGGTGGGCGAAGATGTGGCCGCGGGGCAAACGGTCATTCCCGCGGGGCAGCGACTGCGCTCGCCCGAGGTGGGCGGCCTCATGGCCTTGGGCCAAACCCAGGTCCCGGTGGCCCGCAAGGTGCGGGTGGGCATCATCTCCAGTGGTGACGAAGTGGTGCCGCCCACCCAGCCTTTGCAGCCCGGCCAGGTGCGCGATATCAATTCCTACACCCTGAGCGCGGTGGTGCTGCAGTGGGCGGGGGAACCGCTCCGCTACGGCATTGTGCCCGATGACGAGGCGACCCTGTTGGCCACGGCCCAGCGCGCGCTGGAAGAAAACGACATGGTGGTCATCACCGCCGGTTCCTCGGCCAGCACCCGCGACATGACCGCCCGGGTCATCGACCGCCTGGGCGCGCCGGGGGTGCTCTTCCATGGGCTGCGCACCAAGCCCGGCAAGCCCACCATTTTGGGCGTGGCCCAGGGCAAGCCCGTGCTGGGGCTGCCCGGCAACCCGGTGAGCGCGCTGGTCAACACCCAGTGGCTGGTGGTGCCCGCGCTGGAACGCCTGCAAGGCGCGCGCCCGCGCCCCTGGCCCCGTTGGCGGGCTACCTTGGCCAATCATGCGCCCTCCGAGGCCGGCCGCGAGGAGTGGATTCCCGTGCGCCTGCGGGAAGACGCCGACGGCCTGTGGGCCGATGTGGTGTTCTACAAGAGCAACCTCATCTTTCGCCTGGTGCAAGCCGACGGCCTCATTCGGGTGCCCACCGATGCCACGGGCCTGGCCGCCGGCACCCCTGTGGATGTGTTCGTGTTGCGATGAAGGCTCGACGACGGTTCCCCTGGTGGCGCCGCGGCCTGCTGGCTGGGCTGGCCGCGCTGCTTTGGGCCTGGCTGGCTGCCCACGGCGTGGCCCGCGCGCAAACGCCTTCTCCCCTGGCCACGCCCACCTTCAGCGGGCCCTACATCGTGGTGGTGGGCAACGGCGAATATCAAATCAATGTGCGCGCCGGGCCGGGCATCGATTACCCCGCGGTAGGTATTTTGGTGCTGGGCCAAAAGGCCCCGGCCCTCGCCCGCACCAGCAATTGGGTGCAAATCGCCTACCCGGCCGCGCCCGACGGCACGGGCTGGGTGTTCGCGCCCCTGGTGCGGGTGGAAAACGGCCTGCCGCCCCAGGTCACGCCGCCGCCCACGCCCACGCCTGATTTCATCCCCACGCCGGACCCCACCCTGGTGGCCCAATATCAGCTGGAGCCCACCCCCACCGCGCTGCCCACCTTTACCCCGCCGCCGTCGCTGGTGGTGCCCACCTTCCCACCGCCGCCGCAAACCACGGCCCGCTTTCCCATCGCGGTGGTGATTTTGAGCCTCACCGTGCTGGGCGGCTTAGGCCTGGTGGTCTCCTTTTTGCGGGAACGATGAACGCCGGGCCCAGTGGCTGGCGCGGTCACCTTCCCCTGGAAGGCGCCCCATGAAGCATCCAAAAACACCTGCCCCGCGGCCGCACGCGCCATACTTGCAAAATCCCCCTCCCCAACCCCTCCCCCTTCGTAAGGGGGAGGGGCGGAACGCGCCCGCGCGCCCGGGCCGTGATAATCCCCCCTCCCCCAGCCCCTCCCCCCTTCCTAAGGGGGGAGGGGAAGACGGCGCGAGTCCCATCGCGGCGCGCAGTCCTTCCCCCCTCCCCTATGAGGGGAGGGGGGCCAGGGGGGTGGGGTTCACCGCCCAGCCCGTCGCCCCGCGGTCCCACACGTCCGCTGACCCGGGCCGTGATAATCCCCCCTCCCCCAGCCCCTCCCCCCTTCCTAAGGGGGGAGGGGAAGACGGTGCGAGCCCCATCGCGGTGCGCAGTCCTTCCCCCCTCCCCTATGAGGGGAGGGGGGCCAGGGGGGTGGGGTTCGCCGCCCAGACCGTCACCCCGCGGCCCCACGCGCCCGCTGACCCGGGCCGTGATAATCCCCCCTCTCCCAGCCCCTCCCCCCTTCCTAAGGGGGGAGGGGAAGACGGCGCGAGTCCCATCGCGGTGCGCAGCCCTTCCCCCCTCCCCTATGAGGGGAGGGGGGCCAGGAGGGTGGGGTTCACCGCCCAGGCCGTCGCCTCGCGGCCCCACGCGCCATACCCACACAATTCCCCTCCCCAACCCCTTCCCCTTCGCAAGGGGGAGGGGCTGAGTGCGCTCTCGGCCCTTCGCGACGGCCAAATTTCCCCTCCCCTGCGAGGGGAGGGGGTTAGGGGGTGGGGTTTAGGCTCGCTGCTGGTCGTTTTGGCCGGCTGGTGGCCGGGGGCGGCCTGGCTGTTGTTGGGGGCCTTGGCCGGGCTGGGCCTTTCGGCCCTGGCCGATGTGCTGCCCCACGGCCCCCGGGCCGCGCGGCGCTGCCCCCGCTGCGGCATGCAACGCTCGTGGCCGGCCTACGCCTTCAACCTGCGCCCCTGCCCGGGCTGCGGCTGGCGTCCATGGCGGCCCTGGGTGCTCATCGCGCTCACCGCGGGCCTCACCGTGTTCCTGCGTTTTACCCCCACCCGGCTGCCTTTTGCCTGGCTGTGGCCTCTCACCCTGGGCTTTTTGCTCATTGCGGTCATCGATTGGGAGCACCATTTGATATTGCCCGAAGTGCTGGCGGTGGTCGGACTGTATGGGCTGGTGCTGGGTGTGTTGCGCCGCGGCTGGGGAAGCACCTTGCTGGGTGTGGCCGCCGGGGGGTTCATCATGCTGGCGCTTTACGCGCTGGGGCGCTGGCTGCAGCCCCGCCTGGGCGCGGCCGAGGAGCCGTTGGGTTTTGGCGATGTGCTGCTCATGGCCGTGCTGGGCGCGGTGTTGGGCTGGCCCGGCGTGCTGGCCGGGTGGGTGTGGGGCGTGCTGCTGGCCGGCGCGTACAGCGTGGTGTTGCTGGCCGTGTGCGCGCTGCGGGGACGAGGCTGGGCTGGCGGCGTGTTTTTGCCTTACGCGCCCTTCCTCTTGCTCGCCGCCTGGGGGTTGCTGGTGGGGTGGTGATAGGGGCTACCGGGCCACCGGCGGCACCCGGGTGTGCCAATCGGTGGTTTGCTGATACGCGTGGGCCACGCGGAAGAGCAAATCTTCCCGGAAGTGGGGGCCCATGAGTTGCATACCGATGGGCAGCCCCTGCTCGTCGAAGCCCACAGGAAACGCCAGCCCGGGCACACCGGCCAGATTGGCCGGCAGGGTGAACACATCTTCCAGATACATGGCCAGAGGGTCTTCGGTCTTTTCCCCCAATTTGAAGGCCGTGCTGGGCGCTACGGGCGCGGCCAAGAGGTCCACCTGCTCGAACGCCCGCTCGAAATCGCGTTTGAGCAGGGTGCGCACTTTTTGGGCCTGGGCATAATAGGCGTCGTAATAGCCCGCGGAGAGGGCGTAGGTGCCCAGCATGATGCGCCGTTTGACCTCGGGGCCGAAAAGGCGCCCCCGGGTGCGGTAGAACACATCCCACATGCGCGCCGCCCCAACCCGCGGGCCGTAGCGAATACCGTCGTAACGGGCCAGGTTGGCCGAGGCCTCGGAAGGCGCGATGATGTAATACACGGGCAGCGCGTATTCGGTGTGGGGCAACGAAACTTCCACCACCTGCGCGCCCAGGGTTTCCAGATGGCGCACCGCGGCTTGCA
This sequence comes from Anaerolineales bacterium, assembly GCA_026985995.1. Classification (GTDB taxonomy): domain Bacteria; phylum Chloroflexota; class Anaerolineae; order Anaerolineales; family DRMV01; genus JAADEN01. The sequence goes on along the minus strand of JALSPJ010000146.1, from coordinate 2,754 downwards.
CGGCCTGCACCACTTCGGGTTGCATCCCCTCGGCCAGGAAGTATTCTTTGGGCAGGCCCACGCGCAACCCCTGCACTGCCTCCACGGCGTCGGTCAAATCGACGGCCGGCACGGGCAGGTCCATACTGGTGGCGTCGCGCGGGTCATGCCCGGCCATGAGGGTGAAGAAGGGCACCAAATCGGCTACCGCGGGGGCCAGCACGCCCACCGTGTCGAGGGAGGAACCGTAGGCCACCAGGCCATAACGCGAGACCCGGCCGTAAGTGGGCTTGAGGCCGCTCACGCCGGTGTAGGAAGCCGGCTGGCGCACGCTGCCGCCCGTGTCGGTTCCCAAAGCCACAGGAACCATGCGGGCTGCGACCGCGGCCGCGCTGCCGCCCGACGAGCCGCCGGGGACCCGGCTCAGGTCCCAAGGGTTGTGGGTGGGGCCATAGGCCGAGTTTTCGGTGGAAGAGCCCATGGCGAATTCGTCGGTGTTGGTCTTGCCCACGATGATGACCCCCGCGTCGAGCAGGCGTTGCACCGCGGTGGCCGTGTAGGGCGGCACAAAGCCTTCCAGGATGCGGGAGCCGCAAGTGAGGGTCATGCCCCGCACAGCGAGCACATCCTTGACCGCGATGGGCAGCCCCAGCAAAGGCGGCAGGGTTTCGTCGGGGTGGCGTCGCGCGGCCATGCGGCGGGCATCCGCGGCCCGGGCCGCGGCCAGGGCCTCGTCGGGATAGACCGACAGGAACGCGTGCACCCGGCCTTCCAGGTTGGCGATGCGTTCCAAATACGCGCGGGTGACTTCCTCACTGGAAACCGCGCCGCTTTCCAGCGCGCGCAAAGTCTCGGCCACCGAAGCAAAAGGGGTCCAGGTCATGGCACTCGCTCGTGGGCGTGGGCGTCATTCCAGCACGGGGGGAACTTTGAACTGCCCGTCCTCGGTGTCGGCTGCGTTGGCCAGCAGCTCCTCCCGGGGCAGGCCGGGGCGCGGTTCGTCCTTGCGCAGCACGCTGCGCGGGGGCAGCACGCTGGCCGTGGGTGGAATGCCCGTGGTGTCGACTTCGGCCAGCTTGGCGAAATAGTCGAGCACCGCGGACAGCTGCTCCCGATAGCGCTCGATTTCCTCGGGCGTGAGTTCCAACCGTGCCAGTTGGGCGATGTGAATGACTTCTTCTCGACTGAGCATGGCCGGTATTATACCAGCCTTCCCCAGTTCTGGGAACGCAGGCGGCGGGCGAAAAACCGGCGCGCCATCGCACGACGAGGCGCAGAAAGGGTCAATTTTTGGTATGATAGAAGTACAATTGTCTGCAAGGTGGGGTGCATGCGCATCAAGGTCATCTTACGACCCCAGGAAGCGCGACCTTTGCCCTGGCATTACAACGCCTGGCTGCAAGGGGTGTTGTATCGGGCTTTGGGCCCCCAGGCGGCGACTTTTTGGCACGACCAGGGCTTTGCCGATGGCGCGCGGCGACTCAAGTTGTTTGCTTTCTCCCGCTTGCTGGGCCCTTTCGCCCGCACCCGAGAAGGAATGCTCTTCCGCACGACCGCGGCATGGTTTATCGCCTCCCCCGCGGATGCCTTTTTGGAGCAGGTGGCCTTGGGGTTGCTACGCCAGGGGCAGGTGCATATTGGCCCGCTGCCCATGGAGGTGGTTTCGGTGGAAGTGCTACCGCTTGCGGCATTGGCCCGGCCCCTGCGGCTTAAGGCGCTTTCGCCCATCACGGTATACAGCACCCTGGAAACTCGGGAAGGCCGCAAGAAAACCTACTACTACGCGCCCCAGGAGCCGGAGTTTGGAGGGCTGGTGCTCGAGAACCTGCGGCGCAAAATTCGCGCCTGGACCGGCCAGGACATCCCCCCAGACGGCGCGACCTTTCGACCAGCGCGGGTGAGCAACCGCAACCTGGTGGTGGCCCGCTACAAGGGCACGGTCGTCAAAGGCTGGACCGGCATCTACGAACTGGACGCGCCCGAACCCTACCTGCGCATGGCCTTAGACGCCGGCCTGGGCGCCAAGAACAGCCAGGGGTTCGGCTTCGTCGAGGTGTGGGAGAAACAATCACACGGAGACAGGGGGAGCACGGAGGAAAAATCAAAGATCACACAGAGACACGGAGAACACAGGGAAAATTGAGAAAAAACTCCGTGTTCTCTGTGTCCCCGTGTGAGAAGTAGAAAAAATCTCCGTGCCCTCTGTGTCCCTGTGTGAAACTTCCCAAGGAGCCGCCGATGAACGAAAATGAAGTTGGGACGCTGATTGTGCAAACGGCTATCGAACTTCACCGAGAACTGGGCCCAGGGCTGTTGGAGAGTGTGTATGAAGTGTTGTTGGCGCATCGTTTGCGGCAAAAAGGCCTGCGCGTCGAGCGGCAGGCGCCGGTACCCATCGAGTTCGACGGCCTGCGCTTCGAGGAGGGCTTTCGGGCGGATTTGATTGTCGAAGGCAAGGTCATCGTAGAACTCAAGTCAGTGGAGCAGGTGCACCCCGCGCACAAGAAGCAGGTGCTCACCTACCTCAAACTCACCGGCCTGAAACTGGAGTATTTGCTCAACTTCGGCGCACCGGTGATGAAAGATGGCATCTTTCGCATCATCAATGGGAGGATTGAATGACATATCACACGGAGACACGGAGAGCACAGAGAAAAACCAAAAATCACACAAAAATTGAGAAAAACTCCGTGTCCCCGTGTGAGAAATAGAAAAAATCACACAGAGGCACAGGGAACACAGAGAAAATAAAAAGGATTACACCTCCGTGCTCTC
>JALSPJ010000145.1 GCA_026985995.1 Anaerolineales bacterium | reverse complement strand
CACTTTTAGGGAGCGGGAGAAATTATTTTCTTTGCCGCGTTTTCAGCAATGCTTTGGGTGAAACGGCGATACGCCTCCAATACCCGCCAGGCTGCGCCGCTATCCACGCTGTAGCGGGCCATCTCCAGCCCTACCTGCCAATCGCGGGCCCGACCGGCAATCCACAGGGCCGCGGCCGCGTTGAGCAGCACCACATCTCGCGGGGGGCCGTGCATCTCGCCTTGCAGCAGGGCCAGCAGCAGGCGGGCGTTCTCGTCGGGCGTGCCGCCGGCCAGGGCCTCCCGAGGCGCGGGGGTCAGGCCCAGGGCCCTGGGGTCCAGCTCGGCCTCCACCACCGGCCCCGAGCCCCGAAAATAAGCCATGCGGTTGGGCCCGCTCAGAGTGAGCTCGTCCAGGCCGTCGCCGTGCACCACCAGCGCGGCCTCGAGCCCCAAGGCTTGCAGCACCTGGGCCAGGGGGCGCACCCAGGCGGGGGAGAAAACCCCCATGAGCTGGTGCGTGGCCCGGGCCGGGTTGGTGAGGGGGCCCAGCAGGTTGAACACGGTGCGAATGCCCAGCTCCCGGCGGGGACCCACCGCGTGGCGCATGGCCGGGTGCAGCCGGGGGGCGAACAAGAAAGCGATGCCCACCTCGTCCAAGGCGCGGGCCATGGCGTCGGGTTCCAAATCGATGTTCACCCCCAGGGCCTGCAGCACATCCGCGCTGCCCGAACGGCTCGACACGCTGCGATTGCCGTGCTTGGCCACGGCCAGCCCCGCGCCGGCCACTACAAAGGCCGCCGCAGTGGAGATGTTGAAGGAACCACTGCGGTCGCCGCCGGTGCCGCAAGTGTCGACCAGGGGCCGCCGCGTGGTCACCACGGGCCGGGCCGCGCGGCGCATGGCCCGGGCAAAGCCCACCAGCTCGTCCACCGTTTCGCCCTTGGCCCGCAAGGCCACCAGCAGCCCGGCAATCTGTACGGGGGTGAGCCGGCCCTGCATCACGGCATCCATCAGGCCTTCGGCCTCGACCGCGCTCAGCGAGCGTCCTTCCAACAGGCGTTCCAGCACTTCGGCAATCATACGGCAGCCTCCTTGAGGGGGTTGGGGGAAAGGGCTCCGCGTGGGCCCGCGACGCGGTGGGTGGCAAAGACTTCCACCACCCGCAGGAAGTTGCGCAGCAAGGCCGGCCCCGCGGGGGTGTACACGCTTTCGGGGTGGAACTGCACCCCGTACAGGGGTGCGGTGCGGTGCCGCAGGGCCATGACTTCGCCCTCGGGGGTGCGGGCCGTCACCTCCAGCATGGGCGGCAGGGGCTCGTAGACCAGCAGGCTGTGGTAGCGGGTGGCGGGAAAGTTCTGGGGCAGCCCCGCGAACAGCCCGCGGCCGTGATGCACGATGGGGCTGGTTTTGCCGTGCATCAGCCGCGCGGCCCGGGCCACGCGGCCGCCGAAAACCTGAGCAATGGCCTGGTGCCCCAGACACACGCCCAAAATGGGCACCTGGGTGTACAAATGCCGAATGACTTCCAGCGACACCCCGGCCTCCTGGGGGGTTCCCGGCCCCGGTGAAATGACGATGCCCGTGGGGGCCAGCCGGCGGATGTCGTCCAGCGACAGCGCGTCGTTGCGGAACACCTGCACCTCCGCGCCCAACGCGCCCAACAGCTGCACCAGGTTGTAAGTGAAGGAATCGTAGTTATCGATGACCAACAACATCGGGCACCTCCTGGGGGAAAGGCGCGGCCAGCCCCTCGGCCTGGTCCACGGCCCGGGCCACCGCGCGCGCCTTGTGCAGGGTTTCCTCCCACTCCCGTTGGGGGTGGCTATCGGCCACGATGCCCGCGCCGGCCTGAATGTAGGCCTGCGGTCCGTGAAACAGCACCGTGCGGATGGTGATGCAGGTGTCGAGGGAACCGTCGAAGCCCACATAGCCCACCGCGCCGGCATAGGGCCCCCGGGCCACGGGCTCCAGCGCGTCGATGATTTGCATGGCCCGCACCTTGGGCGCGCCGCTCACCGTGCCGGCCGGGAAGGCCGCGGCCAGCAGGTCCCACGCGTCCCGGTCGCGGCGCAGCCGGCCCACCACTCGGCTCACCAGGTGCATGACATGGGAATAACGCTCGACGCGCATCAGGTCCGCCACTTTCACCGAGCCGTATTCGCACACCCGGCCCAGGTCGTTGCGGCCCAAATCGACCAGCATGATGTGCTCGGCCTGCTCCTTTTCGTCGGCCCGCAGCTCGGCTTCCAGGGCCGCGTCTTCCTCGGGGGTGGCGCCCCGGGGGCGAGTGCCGGCAATGGGGTTGGTCTCCGCCACCCCCTGGTGCAGGCGCACCAGCATCTCGGGCGAGGCCCCCACCAGGGCCCGGCGGGGTCGGTCGCCGGGGAAGTCGAGGAAGAACATGTAGGGCGACGGATTGATGCGTCGTAACGCGCGGTACACGGCCAGAGGCTCAGCGGTAGTGGTCCGGCTGAGGCGCTGGGCGAGCACCACCTGGAAGATGTCGCCCGCGGCGATGTGGTCCAGGGCCCGTTGCACCGCGTGGGCAAAGCCGGTCTGGGTGAAAGTGCTGCGCCAGGGCGCGGCCGCGGGCCGGGACGCGGGTTCCCCCGCGGGGGGCAGAGGGTGGGTCAGGCGGCGGGCCGCCGCGTCCAGCTGCGCCTGGGCTGCGGCGCGCGACGCGGCCAGGGCCACGGCCAGCACCTCCCGCCGTGCGTGGTCGAAGGCCAGCACCAGCCGCGGAACGAACAAATCGGCCCAGGGCAGGCCCAGGTCGTCGGCCGGCGGCTGGGGCAGGCGCTCGAAAAAGCGCACCATGTCGTAGGCCCAATAGCCCAGCAGGCCGCCCCAAAACGGCGGCCGGGGGGAAGGCAGTGCGTCCGCGTCGTGAGGCTGCAAGGCCTGCAAGGCCCGGCGCAGGTGGGCCAGCACGGGCGGATTTTGGGCCGACCAGGTCACGCGCTGGGTTCCCTGGACGGTGTGCACCGCCATATGCGTGGGGAAGACCTGCACCCGGGCCCACGCGCCGATGGCCAGGAAGGAGTAGCGGCCGGTGAACGCGCCCTGCTCGACGCTCTCCAGCAGCGCGGTGGGCTCGGCGGCCGGGCGCAGCTTGAGCAGCGCGGAAATGGGCGTTTCGGTGTCCAGCGCCCACCGGGCCGCGGCCAGGGTTGGCCTGGGCAAAGGCAAGGGGGAAGGTTGCATACGCACCTCCTGAAAAAACACGCGCCCCATCCCGCTTGGGGACGGGGCGCGAGGTTGCGCTCCGCGGTGCCACCCCAGTTGGGCCGGTTAAGCACAACACGCGCCCGTGGGCGCGTGAGAAAGTGCTGCCAGCCCCACTTTGCCGGTACGGCGGACCAGCCGGCGGTCCGCGATACCGTCGCCCGCTAACGGGGGCGTTCCGGCCACCCCTACTGGCCCTGGGGCGTTGGGGGTGGCGGCTCCCCGGCCCATTCATCCCTGCCGCCTGCGAGCGGGCTCGCAGCGCATCCCCCGCAGGGGAAGGCCCGCCTCTCTGGCGCGCGCACAAGGACTACTCTTCCGGTTCCACGCCTTTGTTGGGGTCGTATGCCGTTGTTGGGCCGCAAGTATAGGCGGGGTTGCGGCATTTGTCAAGGGTGGCGGAAAAGCGCAAGGAGCAGCGCCTGCGCGCAGGGAGCGGGGCAAGGGCGCACCGCGTGGCGCCTTCTCTTACGCGCCGTCCTGCGAACCGTCGGTAGCCGTGGGGGCTTTGCGCCCCTTCACTGGCCCCCCGGCGAGGGCGCGTCCCCGGCGGGCCGGTGTGCGTCCCGGGTGGGCAGGTAGGGCATCTCGGGCCCGGGCAGGCCTAAGTGTTCGGCCAGCGCGGCCCGCAAGGCCACCCGGTCGTCCCAGGGGTATTCCACGCCGCCGATGTTCATAGATTGTTCATGGCCCTTGCCGCAGGCGATGACCACATCCCCGGGGCGGGCCAGCCGCACGGCGAAGCGCAGTGCGTCGCCCCGGTCCGGCACCCGGTAGAAGGTGCGGCCCTCGACGCCGCCTTGCCGCCGCGCGCCGGCGGCCATTTCTTCCAGAATAGCGTCCAGAGGCTCGGTCCGCGGGTCTTCCGCGGTGAGCACGGTGATGTCGGCCAGCCGGGCCGAGATTTCGGCCATCATGCGCCGCTTGGCCCGGTCCCGCAACCCCGCGGACCCGAACACGGCGATGACCCGGCCCGGGGCCAGGGTGCGCGCGGTGCGCAGTGCGACTTCCAGGGCCTTGGGCGTGTGCGCGAAATCGACGATGGCCAAAAAGTCCTGGCCCATATCGATGCGTTCCATGCGCCCGGGGATGGGCGGCATGTGGGCCACGGCCCGGGCCGCGACCGTCGGTTCCACCCCCAACCCCACCACCGTGGCCGCCAGCGCGGCCAGGATGTTGCTCACATTGTACGCGCCGACCAGAGGGCTGGCGATGGGCACCCGAAAACCCGGGCCCACGGCCACGAAGCGCAGCCCCTGGGGGCGGTGTTCCACCTGCTCGGCCCGCACCTGGGCTTCGGGATGCACGCCATAGGTGACCACCGGGCCGGGAGCCCGGGCCCGCAGGTAGGGGAAGACGGGTTCGTCGTCGCGGTTGAGCACGGCCAGGCGCAGCGGCGGCCCCATGGGCTTGGGTGGCGTTTCGGCCAGCAGCGCCAGCAAGCGGGCCTTGGCCGCCCGGTAAGCCTCGTAGGAGCCGTGGTAGTCTAAGTGCTCGTGGGTGATGTTGGTGATGACGCCGATGTCGAAGGCCGCGGCCGTGACCCGGTGCTGAGCCAGACCATGGGAGGTGGCTTCGAGCACCGCGTGGGTGAGGCCCGCGGCGCGCATTTGGGCCAGGTAGCCCTGCACCCGCAGCGCGTCGGGCGTGGTCACATGCAGCCCTGTGGGCTCGCTGCGGGGGCCCAGCACGGCCTGCACGGTGGAAATCATGCCCACGGCCAGGCCGGCTTCCCGCAAGATGTGGAAGATGAGGGTGGTGGTGGTGGTTTTACCATCGGTGCCGGTGACCCCGATGACCCGCAGGCTACGCCCGGGATGGTCGTACCAGGCCGCGGCCAGGCGGGCCAGGGCCTCGCGGCTGTCGGGCACCTGCACATAGGGCACGGCCAGGCCTTTGGGCCGCGGCGCTTCGCCCACCACCGCGGCCGCGCCCCGGGCCACCGCGTCGGCGATGTAGGCGTGGCCGTCGGCCTGGGTGCCGCGGATGGCCACGAACAGCCCCCCCGGCTGCACCTGCCGCGAATCGAAGGCGATGCCCGTAATGGGCAGCGGGCCGGCTTCGGGGGGAACCCAACGGGGGGCCCAGGCGAACAGCTCGGCCAGGGTCTTCGCGTCGGCCATAGGCGTGGTTCCTACACGCAAAACGCGCCCAGGCGGGCCCGGGCGCGCTGCTCTTCGAGGAAGGGGGCCGCGCTCACGCCAACTTCTGGCGCAGCAATGCCATCTGGCGGGCCACCGAGGCGTCGACGATTTGGTCGCCCACCCGAATGACCAGGCCGCCCAGGATGGACGGGTCGACTTTGAAGACGATGGGCGCGTCGCCCACCTTGGCCTTGAGTTGCTCGGTGATGAGGGCCTTTTCCTCGTCGGTGAGGGGCACCGCGCTGATGACTTCCACCTGGTCGGCGGTGGTGGCTTCCAGCTCGTCGAGCACCACCACCTGCTTGCCCTTCACGCCGGCGAAGAACTCTTCCAGCAATTCGTGCTGGCGCTGCTCGTCTAAGCTGGCGCCGACGATTTTCTGCGCCGCGGCCACGGCCAGGGCCGCAATTTGCTCGCGCAGCTCGGCCAGCACCCGGTTGCGCTCTTCTTCGACTTCGGCCAGGGCTTCACGCTTGAGCTTCTCGGCCTCGGCCTGGGCCTGCTCCAGCAGGGCCCGGCGCTGCTCCTCGGCCCGCTCCCGGGCCTCGCGAATGATTTCGTCGGCCTTGGCCCGGGCTTCGGCCAAAATCTTTTGCGCTTCCTGCTCCGCGTTGGCCCGGGCCTCCGCGGCCACGCGCGCGTCTTCCATGGCCTGGGCCAGCTTCTTGCGCCGCTCTTCAATCATCTGCAGCAAGGGCTTGTAGACCCAGGCGCCCAAAATGGCCAGCAGCAGCGCGAAGGCGAAAATTTGCAGCAGCAGGAAGCCGACATTGATGCCCAGCTTGACTAAAGCGTCCACGGGAGCCCTCCCTTTAGACCGCGAAGATGAGCAGCAACGCCACCACCAGACAGTAGATGGCCACGGCTTCCGCGAAGGCGATGCCCAAAATCATGTTGGTCTGGATTTGCCCGGCCGCATCGGGGTTGCGGGCAATGCCCTGCACCGCACCACCGGCCAGCACGCCAATGCCCAGACCGGCGCCAATCGCGCCAATCATCGCCAGGCCAGCACCGATGAGTTTGGCCGCACCGATTTCCATGACAAAACCTCCTCAAATTGAGATGTTCAAGTTCGGACCGCTTAGTGGTCCGCGTGGGAATGAGTTGCCTGCGCCATGAAGACCATGGTCAGCATGCCGAACACAAAGGCCTGAATCAGGCCCACGAACAGCTCCAGCCCGTAGAACGCGGGCAGGATGAAGGGCGCCAGCGCGCCCATGACGAACAGCAACACCGAACCGGCGAAGATGTTGCCGAACAACCGGAAGGAGAAGGAGAGAATCTTGGAGAACTCGGAGATGAGCTCCAGCAGCCCGACCACGAAGTCCAGAATGCCCATGCCCGGCTTGGCAAACAGGGCCCGGAAGTTGAAGAACTTCTCCAAATAGTGCAGCCCCTGGGCCCGGAAGCCGATAACCTGGGTCATCACCACCGAGACCAGCGCCAGGGCCAGGGTGAAGTTCAGGTCCGTGGACGACACCCGCACCAGGGGGCGGAAGTCGTACAGGCCTTCGGTGTGCGCGGCCGCACCGGCTTCCCCGCCTTCCGCGCCGCCCTCACCGTGTTCCACCGGAATGGGGTCCGAGGTCAGCTTGTAAATGCCGCCCACCCAGGGCTCGGCTTCATAGGCCTTGTGCACCTCTTCGGTCACCGGCGTGAGCAGGCCGATGGTCTCCACCCCGGGCAGCAGCTCCATCCAGTTGACCACCAGCACCAGCATCATGATGGTGGCGAAGTAGGGGAAAATGGTGCGGGCCCACTTGCCCGCGGTGGCCTCGGTCATGTTGTAGATGCCTTCCAGCAGCATGACCACCGCGCCGCTGAAGCCGCCGATGACATAATCGCCCGTGGCCAGGGCCCGGCGAATGCTGCGCCCGACCACGAAAGCCACGATGAGCACCACCGCGTAGCCCAACACCGTCGCCACTAAGGTGTTGGTCAAATACACCGCGCCCAGGTCGGGGGGCAAATTGGGGAAAAGGTTGAACAAGGGCTCGTCGCTCAGCTTGGTGGCCGGCAGGTGCACGGGCAGCTTCTTGGGCCACAGCCAGATGGCCCCTACCACCAGGGCCACGAACAGGGCCAGCATGGTCAGGCAGCCCGAATTGCCCGACCCTTGCTGTTGGGGCGTGTCATGGGGAGTCGTCGTGTCCACCGCGGTTCGCCTCCTTCGCAGAAATCGCCGGCGGTTGCGGCTGAATGTGCGCGGTTGCCCGGCGCACAATCCAAAACATCAACGCCAAAGTGATGGGCGCGCTGCCCACCAACAAAATCAGAGTGAACATGGGCTTGGTGCCCAGGCGGGCATCCAACCACAAGCCCAGCAGCAAGGCCACCACGATGAGGGCCGTGGTCAAACACCCCACCTGGCTCACCACCGCAGCCAGGGTAAGGTTCAGGGCATATTGCTTCGATGACGCGCGCTTTTCCGACGACATGGCTCGTGCATTGTATCACAAGGCCGCGATAAGCGTCAACGGTTGCGCGGGTTTTGCACCGCTTCTTGGGGTGGGGGAACCGACGCCCGACCCGCGGCCGGGTCATGGCCCGGCCGCGCCCCGCCACAGCCGCGCGGTCAGGCGCTTGCCGGCCTGGACTTCTTCCTCGGGTTCAGGCCGGGGCCAGCCCAGCGCGTCGTAGAGGGCCAGGCGGTGCAGGTCGAAGGCCGCGCGCACCAGCTCGCCGAAGACCGCGGCCCGGGCCACCGCCAGCCGGTAGGCCAGCCAGGCGGCCAGCAGCCCGAGGGGCGCGGCCCACCCGGCCCACGGCCCGGCCACCCCCGCGAAGAGCAGGCCCCACAGCACCCCTTCCGCGGCCCGCTCCAGATGCCGGCGGGCCTGGCTCAGGGCCTCCCGGGCCGGCTCGGGCAGCACCAGCCACAGGTGGGGCCACACGATGATGGGGTCCAGCCCGTAGCGATGGCGCACCGCAGCCTCGGCCGCGGCCAGCACATTGCCTAAGGCCGTGGGCATGAGCGCTTCTTCCCGCGGGGGCAGGTGGTGCAGCCGGGTTTCCAGCACGGCCAGGCGCTGCCGTTCGGCCCGGGTCAGGGGTGGGGCCCCGGGGCTCCGGCCCATTTCCCGGGCCTTGAGGGCCTGCCAGGCCTGCTTCCAGGCCCGCGCCCGCCGGGCCCAGGCCCGAGCCCGCCAGCGCCGCAGCCATCCGGGCCAGTGGTAGCCCTCGAGCAGGCGCAGCCACCCGTCGCGAAACGCGGCCATGACGCCATCTAAGGCCACCACGGCCACGGCCCAGAGGAAGAGGGCCGCGGCCTGCACCTCCAGGGGCCGCGCCTGCCAGGCGCGCCAGGCCGCGGGCAGCCCGCCGTACACCGCCTCGGCCCAGGCTGCGACCAGACCCAACCCGAACAGGGCCGCGGGGCCGAAAAGGCCTTCCGCCAGCCGCTCGGCCACGGATTTGCCCAGCTCTTCTTCGAAAGCCTGCCACATGGGAGCAGGGAGCGGCCAGCAGGGAGCAAAGAGCGCCGTAGGGGTGACCCGGCCAGTCGCCCAGGGAAAGAAACCGCGGACAAACGCGGATAGACGCGGATGAAAAAGAGCAGGGAGCGGTGAGCGCTCAGCAGTCAGCAAGCGTACCCCCTGCTGACTTCCAACCACCAACCTCCAACCTCCTGTTGGAACGCGCGGTGATTACCCATAAGTTGGTTGGGGAGGGCCTGGGGCGGGCTGAAGGCCAAGGGCGGGGCCGATGGCCAGGGCTTGCCACACTTTGGTCAAGCCCCAAAGCAGCCAGTAAAGGCCGCTGCGATCATGCTTGCGTCCCAATTTGCCTCCCCAATGTTGAAACCAGCGCACGACCGGCCGTGGCCAACGCCTCAAGGCACGGAAAAGGAACAGGATGGCCCAAAGCAGGAACCCAAAGAGGCGTTGCATGGTCTCCAGGGAACGCACCAGCAGATGCTCGATGTTCAGGCCTGCCTCTTGGGCCAGGCGATAACCGTGCTCAATTTGACCACGCAAGCGCCAGTCGGCATAAACCTGCTGAGCCTGGCGCAGCGTTGTCACCGGACGCCGGGTCAGCAGCCCCACCAGCCGTTCCCCCTCCTCATCGTCATCGTCGGCTTCCTCAGCCGCATGCAAGTGTTCGACCACCACCAGGCTGAGGGGCTCGTCCTCTCCCGGTAGACGCACCCGAAACCAGCCCAAGCGCAACGTGCGTTGTTCCTGGCGTCCAGCGCGCTGAAACTGGGCTTGGAAGGTTCCTTGCCACAACACCAGGTGCATCAATTCTCCGATGGAGACCGTCTCCCTGCGGGAAAGGCGTGTATTCCATACTTCCACCACCCGCTCCTCATGGGCCACTGTCACGATGAAATCGGCCTTCACCTCCCGCACCCAACGGAACACCTTTTGGTCATCCCTTACGCCGTCCAGCACAAAGCACAGGGCGTGCTGCGGAAACAACGCTCGGGTGGTGCGCAGGGCCCGTCGAAGGTGGCGGTTCTGGCTGACAAAATCGGGCGTCTGATACGAAAACCAACGCACATAGGTGTAAGCGGGTTGCTGGAGATTGACGATGGTGGCCGTGATGGCCGGGTAGCCCCAGGTAAGCCGGGCCTTCCCCCGCCCATCGGGCGGGCCTGGACTTTGGCTTTTTTGGGAAGCCGGTCAGGCCTCCTCTTAACCTTTGCAACACACTGTCATCATTCACCGGAAATTCCTCCTGTTGCCTAACGAAAAGCGTCAGCCGCCGCGAGCGCGTAGCGCGAAGCGGTCGGCTGCACGCGGTGTTAGGCACATTCTCTTGGTTACCGCAAAGCACCCCTCAACGCTTAATCCGGCTCACATAGTGGCTTCTTTACACCCATCCATTTGCCTCCAGAAACTCCTCCACTGTGTTGAAGGCGTTGAAGAAAAGGGGCGTACCGGCGAAGGAGAGAGGCGATACCGGGCCAGTAGTCATGAAGGAATACTCCCGCGAGGTGACATCAAAAGCAGAGTGGGGGTCCCGGAACAACTGATAGAGGGCCAGCGCCTTGCTTCGTCCCCCCACTAACTCGCTCAACGCCCGGAACTCCTGCCCCATGCCCAAGCCGAAGCCGAAGAAAAAGATGCGCAACTGCTCAACAATCCCTCGGTGCA
>JALSPJ010000144.1 GCA_026985995.1 Anaerolineales bacterium | reverse complement strand
ATTTTTTGAAAAAATTAGTCTCGGGCAGCTCAACGCCGCCAAAAACGACGAAACAAGCGCCGTCGGCGGGCCACTTGCTCCGCGTCCATTTCCTCGCGCATCGTCCGCCGTCGCTGCCGCAACATCCAACCCAACAGCAAGGCCCACGCCCCCCAAAACAGCAGCGCTACCGGCCGCAACACGAAGGCTTTGACCGCGAAATACGACGCGTCCAACTGGAACACGGCCCAGTCCACCGGCCCCCCCTGCTCAGGGGGCTCGCTCAGCAAATGCACCCCCGCGGGCAAGGGACGGTCGGGGCTCGCGCCGACATGGCTATACGCATAATCCAGCATCAGCGCCAACAGCACCAGGCCCACACCCACGATAAGCAAAAACAAACCCACCCGGTCCAAGAAATCGGCCTGGGAATAAGCTTCATCCGAGGCCACGGCGAATGTCCTCCAATGCATCGCGCACCCAGGCGACCAGGCGCCGCACCCCTTCTTCCACCCCCACCTGGGGCTGCCAGCCCAACTCCCGGGCCGCCTTGCGAATGTCGCTGACGAACACCCGCTGGTCCCCGGGCCGCCAGGGGCCATAGTGCACAGGGATGCGCCGGCCCATGAAGCGTTCCAACAAGGGCCCAAACTCGGCCCAGATGGAAAGCGCGTGCTCGGGCCCACCGCCGATGTTGTAGACCTGCCCCGCGACCCGGTCGATGCGGGTCACGGCCGCGTCGTACGCGTCGAGCAGGTCGTCGATGTAAAGCACATCGCGCACCTGCTTGCCGTCGCCGTAGATGGTGATGGGGCGACCGGTGAGCGCGGCGATGACGAACCAGGCCACCCAGCCCTGGTCCTCGATGCCCCACTGCCGCGGGCCATAGATGCAACTCTGACGGAAGACCACCGTGCGCAGGCCATAAATGCGGGCATAGTCGCGCACATATTGGTCCCCTGCGCCCTTGGAACAGCCATAGGGGGAGTGAAAATCCAGGGGCTGCGTTTCGGGCACGCCATGGGGCAGCGAGGCGTAGCGGTAGCGGGTGGCTTCCTCCACCACGGGCACTGCTTCCATGCCGCCGTACACTTTGTTGGTGGAAGCGTACAGCACGATGGGCGGCCGCGGCGCGAGGCGCGCGGCTTCCAGCACATTGAAGGTGCCCAGCGCGTTGACCTCGAAGTCGAGCCGCGGCTGCTCGACCGAAGTGGTGACCGCGACCTGCGCGGCCAGGTGCACCACCACATCGACCTCCCGGGTCACCGCGGTGAGCAGGGCCGCGTCGCGCACATCGCCGTGCACCACTTGCAACGCGCCGGCAGGGGCCTGCGCTTGCAGCCAGCGCACATTCTCGTGCGCGCCGCGACGGCTGAAGTTGTCGTAGATGGTCACCCGGTCGCCCCGGGCCAACAGCCGCGCCGCGTAATTGCTGCCGATGAACCCCGCGCCGCCGGTGATGAGATAGTGCTTGCTCATGGGTCAGGCTCCTGGGGAGGGGAAGGTTAGAAGTTGGAAGTTGGAAGTTAGAGGTTGGAGGTTGGAGGTTGGAAGTTGCGGTTGGCGGTTGGCGGTTGGGAATTTTGCCGTGTTCATTCGCGTTTTTTCGTGATTTTTTGCTTAATCAACCCGCGCTCATCCGCGTGCATCCGCGGCTGCTGTGCCTGCCGGTTAGCCGCGCGCCATTCCCGACGCCAACGCTGCCAGCCCCAGCCCAAACGCGCCAGTGCCAGCAAACCCAACGCGGTGGTCAGGGCCAAGTATAGCCCATGCTGCAGCAAAGCGAAAGCCAGGGCCCGGTCTGCTTCCAGGCCCAAATGCCCCATCACGGCCACGGCCGCGGCTTCATACACGCCAATATAGCCCGGCGCGGAGGGCAAGGCAATGCCCAAAGTGGTGGCCGCCATACCCCAGGCCGCGGCGTCCCAGGGCAAGTGGGGCAGCCAGGCCCGGGCCAACCCGCGAAAGTAGGCCGCCAGCAGGGACCAGGTGAGCGCCTTGCCCAGGGCAAAGCGGACCAACGCTCGGCCACGGGCTACGGCGGCGGCTTCCTGCACGGCGCTTCGCCATCGGGCCGGCAAGCGCTGCGGGTTCCGACGCAGCCACGCCAGCGCCAGCAGCCCCCCCAGCAGGGCCGCCAGCAAAGCCCCGGCCCGCCAGGCCCATGGCCGGCGCGCGGCCGCGCCACCGGGCCAGGTCAGCACCAGCACGCCGGCCAGGAGGGCCGCGTCGGTCGCCCGGGCCAGGGCCACGCTGCTCAGGGCCCGGGGCCACGAAACGCCGGCCTCGCGATGCACCACCCAGGCCCGCAGGGCCTCGCCCAAGCGAAAAGGCAACAGGGTGTTGAAAAGAAAGCCCACTTGCAGGGCCCAAAACGCGGTGGCAAAGCCCACGCCCGGGCCCAACAAGGCCTGCCAGGCCCAGGCCCGGGTCAGCATGGCCAGGAGGAACCACAGCGCGACTTCGGCCAAGGCGCGCGGCGGCGCCTGGCGCAGCGCGGCCCGCACCGCGGCCACATCCACCTGGCGCAGCACCAGGGCCAGGGCCGCGACGCTCAGCACCAGGCCCAGCCAAACCCGCGCCCGGCGGCCTTTCACCCGTGTGCCTCCTGCCAGGCGGCCAGCAGCGCCTGGGGCCGATGCCGAAACCGCTCGGCCGGGATTTGCCCCGCAGCCACCTCGCGCACCAGCCGGGCCAGGAGCGCGTTGGTCGGTGCGGAAAGGCCCAAACGCCGCGCGGTCGCGGCCACCGCGCCCTGCAGCGCGTCGATTTCCGTTTGGCCGTCGCCCCGGTGCAGGTCCTGATGCAGCGAGGGCATCTTCTCGCCCCGGCCGCGGCCCACTTTGTAGCGCAGAATGGGCTGCAACAAGGCCCGGGGCAGATGGGTAACGCCCCAGGCCAGCGCGCGGCTGGGCACCCCGGGCAGGGCCACCACGGGCAGGTCCAGGGCCCGCATCACGGCCAGGGCTTCGCGCAGCTGGGCCATTTCCAGCGCGAACAGCCCCCCATGGGCGTAAATGCGGGCCGGGGGCCAGTCGAGCAGCGCGGCCGTGGCGCTGCCCAGCAGGTTGGTGAGCAATTTGGTCCACTTGAGGGCCGCGGGGTTGGCATAGACCCGCACCGTCACCCCGCCGCGCTGCAAAAGCGCCTGCAGGGCCGGGGTCTGGGGGTGCTGGGCCAGACCGACCCCGCGGGGCTTTTCCACCACCACCACACCCGGGGCCAGCCGCTGCACCGGCGTGGTCACCGTGCCGGGCAACACGGCCTGAGGGCCCAACGCGGCTTGCAGCGTGGCGGTGCTGGTCACGCCGTTGAGCAGGTCCACCAACACGGGCCAGGCCGGCGCGGCCTGCTGCAAGGCGGGTAGCAGTGCGGGCAGGTGGTAGGTCTTCACCGTGAGGAACGCGGCCCGATACGGCCCGGCCCGGAGGGCTTCCCCCGGCGAAGTGACCACCCGCACCTGCTGCGGCCCAAAGGTCACCGTGTGGGCGGGGAAGCGCACCTGCAGGCCCCGCTGCTGCAGCGCGGCCGCGGAACGAGGCCGGGCCCACAGCACCACCGCCTCGCCGGCGCGCAGCAACGCCGTAGCCACATACAGCCCCACCGCGCCGGGGCCGATGACCAGAGTGGGCATCTTTCAATCCCCTTCGGTGCCGGCGGCCAGGGGCATGGGGCGGGCCGGGCGGCGCAAACGCATGTTCATCAGCTCCACCGCAAAAGAAAAGGCCATGGCAAAGTAGGCGTAGTTGCGCAAGTGCAATTGATGCGCCAGCTCGGGCGACCAGCCTTCGATGATGAGCATGGAGCCGATGAGGATGAGGAAAGACAGGGCCAAAATCTTCATCGTGGGGTGCCGGCGGATGAAATCGCTGATGACCGCGGCGAAAATCATCATCACGATGGCCGCAATCACGATAGCGGCAATCATCACCGGCAGCACATTGGAAATGCCCACCGCGGTGATGACCGAATCCAGCGAGAAAACCAGGTCGATGACCACCACCTGGGCCAGCATGGAGGGCAAGGACAAGGGCGCGGCCGCGCTTTCGTGTTCGCCGCGCTCCGCGGCTTCCAGCTTTTCGTGAATCTCATAAGTGCTCTTGGCCAGCAGGAACAGCCCCCCGGCGATGAGAATCAGGCTGCGCACGCTCAGGGGGTTGCCAAAGACCGTGAACGCGTGCTGCCCTTCCAGCGATTGCACCCAGCTGATGGCCCACAGCAGCCCAATGCGGCTGAAGACGGCCAGGCCAATGCCCAATTCCTGCCCTAAGCGGCGTTTCTTGACCGGCAGCCGGTTGGACAGAATGGAGATAAAAATGACATTGTCGATGCCCAGGATGATTTCCAGCGCGGTCAGCAGCAACAAAGCGGTCAGATTTTCCAGCGTAAACAGGCCAGTCATGGCACTTTGCTCCTCCAAAAGGCGCGGTCAGGAGCCCACCGCCCGTCGCAGCGCGGCCAGGCCGGCGGCAATGCCCTGGGGGTGGCGGAAGACCGCGCTACCGGCGACGAAAATGTCGGCCCCCGCGGCCCGGGCCTGGGGTGCGGTTTGGGCATTGATGCCGCCGTCGACCGCGATGGTTACTTCCAGCCCCCGCCGCGCGGCCATCTCCCGCACGGCCCGCACCTGCTCTAAGGCCTCGGGCAAAAAAGCCTGGCCGCCAAAGCCCGGGTTGACGGTCATCACCACCACCTGGTCGACCATGTGCAGCACGGGCGCCAGCATGAGCGCCGGCGTACCGGGGTTGAGGGCCACCCCGGCCTGCAGCCCTAAGGCCCGAATGCGCTGCAGCGCGCGGTGAATGTGCGGCGTGGCTTCCACATGAGGAATGAGCACATCCGCGCCGGCCTGGGCAAAGGCCTCCAGCCAGCGTTCGGGCGCTTCAATCATCAGGTGCACATCTAAGGGCAGGTCCGTGGCCGCGCGCGCGGCTTCCACCACCAGGGGGCCAAAAGTCAAATTGGGCACGAAATGGCCGTCCATCACATCGATGTGAATGCGCTGCGCGCCGCCGGCGACCGCGGCCTGAATTTGCTGCGCCAAACGACCAAAATCCGCGCTGAGAATGGAAGGGGCCAACTGCACTGGTGGCATGGGGCACCTCGTTCAGGGAACCGGCGGAAAGTACAGGTAGTAGACCCACAACCACAAGGGGATGAGCCCGGCCACGGCCAGCAGGGCCAACAGGGCCAGGGCCCAGGTGCGCCAATCCCAACCCGCGTACCAGGGGGGTTCGGGGGGAAGCGGCTCGGGCCCGGTGGTGGGGGTGAGAAGCAAGGCCTGCCGGGCCGGGCTGCCGTGCTCCAGCCGGGGGGCAGTGGCGCGCGCCGGCATGGTGATGGCCCGGGTATCGGTGCGCTGGGTGAAATCGAGCAGCACCCGGCCCAGCTGGTCCGCGGTGCGCAAGCGGGCGCCGGGCTCTTTGGCCAGGAGTTGCAGCATCACCCGCTCCAGCCGCACGGGGATGGCCGGGTTGTACAGCCGGGGCGGGGTGGGCCGCGCTTCGCGATGCGCGGTCAGCCATTCTTGCGGCGTTTGGGCCTCGAAGGGGAACCTGCCCGTCAGGGCCTGGTACAGCACCACGCCTAAGGAATACACATCCGAGGCCGGAACCAGGGGTTCCCCCCGGGCGTGCTCGGGCGAGAGATAAGGCGGTGAGCCCCACACCACGCCCGACGAACGGCTGCGGCGCACCTGGTCGTAGACCCGGGCCAGGCCGAAGTCGGTGACCTTGAGGCGCTGACCGGGCGCGATGAGCAGGTTTTGGGGCTTGACATCGCCGTGCACCAATCCGGCCCGGTGCGCGTAGCCCAGCCCCGCGCAGGCCTGCACCAGGTAGTGCAGGGCTTCCTCCAGGGGCAAAGGGCTGCGTTCCTTGAGCAACGCGGCCAGGGTGCGGCCCGGTACATATTCCATCACGATGAGCACCGTGTCGCCGTCTTCCACCACATCGTACACGGTGATGATGTTGGGGTGGTTGAGCTGGGCCGCGAGGCGGGCTTCGTCCAAAAAGCGGGCGCGGAACTCGGGCCACCGGGCATATTCGGGCCGCAGACGCTTGAGGGCCACCTGGCGGTCGAGCTTCTGGTCGAAGGCCAGATAGACCTCGGCCATACCGCCCAGGCCCAGCACGGTTTCCAGGCGGTAGCGGCCGCGAATCAGGCGGCTATCCGAATCCGGGTTGGAGGCTCCGTCCATAATGGCAGCATTATACCGCATCTCGCGCCGACGCGGGGGCGGCCGCGGTGGGCCGCTGCGCGCCATAGGTCCCCGCAGCCCGGGCAAAGGCTGCGAACAGGGCCTGCATGGCCGCATTGCCGTGGGGCAGCATGAGCTCGGGGTGCCATTGCACGCCCACGGCAAAGGGATGCCCGGGCACTTCCACGGCTTCTATCAGGCCGCAGGGGGACCAGGCCACCGCGCGCAGGCCGGGCGCCAGGTCCTTGATGGCCTGGTGGTGGAAGCTGTTGACGCACAGTTCGGTCGCGCCCAAAATGCCCGCCAACGCGGACGACGGTTCCACCCGCACCTGATGGGTGCACACATCGCGCAGGGGGCCGGTGCCCCGATGGGCCACCGCGTTGGGCACCTGGTCGGGGATGTCGGTGTAGAGGGTGCCGCCCAGAGCCACATTCAGCACCTGAATGCCGCGGCAAATGGCCAGCAAGGGCTTGCCCTCGGCCACCGCCTTGCGGGCCAGGGCGATTTCCACCGCGTCCCGGTCGGGGTAGACTTCGCGCACTTTGGGGTGCATGGCGCCGTTGAAGCGGGACGGTTCCACATCGCCACCCCCGGCCAACAGCACGCCGTCGACCACGGGCCACCACACTTCCAGCACGGTCTCGGGGGCCTCGGACAAGGGCACCAGCATGGGCGCGGCCTGCACGCCGTAGAGGGCCTGCACATAAGTTTCGGGCGTGCCGACGATGGGGGGCTTCCCCTCCCGCGGGTAGCGGTTGGTAACGATGAGGATGCGCGGGGTAACGGCCATAGGGTCCTCCCGGGGATAGGAAAACGGGCCGGGCTGCCCAGCACCGGCCCGCGTCGGAGGAGAAACGGCGCTAATTCGACTTCTTGGAGGGCAGTTTGGCCTTCAGGCGGGCGTGTTTGCCAATGCGGTCCCGCAGGTAATACAGGCGGGCGCGGCGCACTTTGGACTGCTGATGCCGCACCACCTTTTCGATGCGCGGGGAACGAAGCAGGAAGGTGCGCTCCACCCCGATGCCGTGGCTGGCAATGCGGCGCACGGTAAAAGTGGCGTCGTTGCCGCCGCCGCGCACCCGAATGACCGTGCCTTTGAACTCTTGCACCCGTTCCCGGTCGCCTTCCTTGATGCGCACGAACACGCTCACGATGTCTCCGGGGGCCAAATCCGCGGGGATGTTGGGGTTGGGTTTGGCTTCCAGGGCCTGCAGCAATTGTTGGCTCATCACAATGCCTCCCGACGACCACGGCTGGCGCGCCGTGTGGAATTCCCGAAACACAGGACGACCCCCGACAGCCCAGCCGCCCGGGGGACGCACAGCGATTATACCATGGACCGCGGGCCTGGGAAGGGAACTGGCCGGATTTTCGGCCCCTGGAAAAAAGAAAAGCCCGCCGGCGCGGGCTGCAAACCGGCGGGATGCAGCAGGGTCAAACCGCGTCTTCCGGCGGCACCCATTCGCCCTGAATGCGCAGTTCGGGGCCGTCGGGGGTGTCTTCGTAAATGTAATAGAGCAGGCGCATGGGTACCACGCCGCGCAGCATGGCCTGCGCGGGGCAATAGCGCACCGCGGAGAGCTCGATGGAACGCCGCACGGCCTTCTCTTCCACCCCTTTGCCCACCACATGATATTCGATGGTGATGTGGGTGAAGACTTTGGGGTGCTGCTCGGCCCGGTCGGCAAACCCTTTGACCTCGAAAGCCGTCACTTGCTGGCGTTTCTTGCGCAAAATGGAAATCACATCCATGGCCGTGCAGCCCAGCAGGCCACGCAGGATGAACTCCATGGGCCGCGGCCCCCGATTCTCGCCGCCCACATGGGCTTCGGCGTCCATCAGCTGATGGTGGCCACTGCCCGAAACCGCGTCGAAGGCCATCTTGCGCAACAGGGTAACCGTTGCTTCCATGCAAACCTCCTTTGGGGTTCACTGCCCCAACAAGGGGGTGACATACTGCTCCAACAAGGCTTTGCTGGTACGCCCGTACCAAATGAGCCGGATGCGCCCCTCGGGGTCGATGACGAAGGTGGACGGCAAACCCTGGGTGCGAAACGCTGCGGTACTGGCGCCTTCGGGGTCCAGCCACACGGGAAAGGGCAAACCGTAGGCCTGTACGAAAGGCCGCACCCGTTCGGCCGGTTCCTGGATGTTGATGGCCACCAGCACCAGCCCCTCATCGCGATGGGCTTCGTAATAGGCCTTGAGGTCCGGCATTTCGGCCTTACAGGGCGGGCACCAGGTGGCCCACAAGTTGACGATGAGCACCTGGCCCCGGTAGTCGGCCAGGGACGCGGGTTGACCGTCCAGGGTGGTCAACGACAGCTCCGGCGCGGGCAGGTCCACCACCGCGGGGGGATTTTGCACCGGGCCCGAGGGCACTTCTTCAGCCGTGCCCCGGCGGTCCAAACGACGGGCGTACAAGGCAATGGCCGCGGCCAGCAGAATCAGGCCCGCGCCGGCCACCAAACCGGCCCAGACCTGCCGCTGCCGCGACCGGGAACGACGGCGGGTGGTCATGGGTGCCTCTCCTCGACAGGGAGCGGAACCTTAGTGATGATGCTCGTGGGGCGTGCCGTGCAGGTGCAGCAGCGCGTGCTCGATTTCGTGCACCAGGTGCTCTTCGGGCACCGCGCCGATGACCTCGCCCAGGCCTTCGTTGATGACCGTGTGGGGCACACCGCTCACGCCGTATTCCGAGGCCCACTGGGGGAATTCGATGGCTTCCACCATGGCAGCCTTGACCTTGGGGCTGGCCAACGCCATGCGATGGGTGAGCACCACCATGTTGGGGCAGTAGGGGCAGGAAGGCGTCACGAAGACCAGGAAGCGAATTTCGTCTTCCAGGTTCTGCAGGAACTCCAAAGTGCGGGGGCTGAGGCCCGGTTCCCGCTTGGAGACCTGGGTGATGGTGTGCAGCAAGGAGCTGAACTCGTACTCCGCGGGAATGCCGAAGAAGCGGATGCCGTGGTCCACCACCTGGTCGCCATCCAGCGAGGCGATGATGGTGGCCGGCGCGCGGTCAATGCCGTAGGCCTGGGCCTGGTCCGCGTCCTGCTCCAGGTCATAGACCGTCAGGTGAATCTTGTCGTGCAGCTCGGCCACCTCGGTGAGCAGTTGCCGGGTCACATCGCAATACATGCACGCGCCATCCGTGGTGGTGAAGTGCACGATTTGCACCGGCTCGCGCATTTCGCTGTCGAAAATGGATTGCACCTGGCTGCGCACTTCGGCGTTCAACACTTGCTGGCTCATGGGAAAACACTCCTTAGCAACATTGAGATTGGCCCCAAGGGGCAGAAAAATGTCCGCGACCGGACGCACCGGGCGCGGACGCGGGAAATCCGGTCGAAAGGGAGAGGGAGCTACTTCTTGGTGCTAAAGCCGATGACCTTGTACAGCGGGCAGAAGCCAAACAACCCCGTCACCAGGGCGATGATGCCCACGATGAGGGCGATGATGCCCGCGGTGCCGCTCACATTGCCCATGAAGTACAGGGCCAGTAAGATGATGCCCAACACGACGCGCACGACCCGCTCCCATCCGGCTTCGTTGACCGACATGGCAGACCTCCTTTGAGGGGGGAAAATCCGGCGGTTTTCGGTCACCCGTTCTATTTAGATGCACCAGGCATCGAAAGGTGACATTCCTCAACGATTTTCATTATACCAGCCTTGGGGCCTTGCGGGGGCGCAACCGCGGATCACAGTAGGGGCGCGGCGTGCCGCGCCCAGGGATGAAACCGCGGATAAACACGGATGGGCGCGGATGGACGCGGAAGAAACATGGCAGGGAGCGCGGTAGGGGCGACCCGGCTGGTCGCCTGCCTCGGTAGGGGCGCAGCGTGCTGCGCGCCCGGGAAGGGAGCCGCGGATGCACGCGGATAATCGCGGATAAAAAGAAGAAACCACGGATGCGCATGGATGGACACGGAAAAAGACGGCAGGGAGCAGTCAGCGGTCAGCAGGGAGCGCGGTAGGGGCGACCCGGCTGGTCGCCCGCCTCGGTAGGGGCGCACGGCGATGCCCCGGGGGTGAAACCGCGGATGAACGCGGATGGGCGCGGATAAAACGAAAAAACCACGGAAAAACACCGATGGACACGGAAGAAAAACGGCAGGGAGCAAAGCGCGGCACCCGCTAACTTCCAACCACCAGTCACCAACTTCGAATTTGAACGCGCCGCCGTCCAAAAACGCGCACCCCCGCCAACCCCCATGTCTTGTCCGGCTAAATGTTGACACTTACGCAAACCCGCCTCCATGAGATAATGTAAAGGAG
>JALSPJ010000143.1 GCA_026985995.1 Anaerolineales bacterium | reverse complement strand
GGCACTCGGGCGCCGAAGGCGACCCCGGCGCGGTGTGCCCCGACGGCACCACCGAGGCCGAGGTCAACCGCCACATCGCGCTGTTGGTGCAGGCCCGGCTGCGGGCCTTAGGCTACGACGCGGTGGTGCTGGACGAATTCGACCCCCGCCTGCACGGCTTTCGGGGCCCGGCCCTGGTCTCCATCCACGCGGACGCCTGCGTGCCGGTGCGCGACGACCTCACCGGCTTCAAGGTGGCCATTTCGGCCGCGCTGCAACGCAGCGACGAAGTGGCCGCGGTGGCCCGAGCCAACCGCCTCAAAGCCTGCCTGGTGGAAGCCTACCGCGCGGCCACGGGCTTGGCCTATCATCCTTACACCGTCACCCGAGACATGACCGAATATCACGCGTTTGGGGAAATCGCGGCCACCACCCCGGCGGTCATCATCGAAACCGGCTTCCTGGGTAAAGACTACGACCTGCTGGTCAACCAGCCCGAACGGGTGGCGCAGGGCATCGTGGACGGGCTGCTGTGCTTTGTGGAGGGACGGTGACATGACCCCAGCGGGCCGGCGCGCGGCATGGCACGCGCTGCAGCAAGCCCACGCGGCCCTGCAACAGGGCGACAAAGCCGCGGCCCGGGCCTGGGCCCGGCGGGCCGCGCGGCTCGCGCCCCAGTGGGATGCGCCCTGGGTGCTGCTGGGCCTGCTGAGCCCCTCGCCCCGGGCGCGGCGCGCCTACCTGGAGCGCGCGCTGCGTCTCAACCCCGGCAACGCGCTGGCCCGCCAACGCCTGCGCCAGCTGCTGGGGGAAGCCCAGACGCAGCCCACGCGCCCCGTGCAGGCCCGACCCAAGCCCGCGACGCGACCCCGGCCCAAGCCCGCGGCGCGGCCCCGACCCAAGCCCGTGGCGCGACCCCGACCCAAGCCCGCGGCGCGACCCCGGCCCAAGCCCGCGACGCGACCCCGGCCCAAGCCCGTGGCGCGACCCCGACCCAAGCCCGCGGCGCGACCCCGGCCCAAGCCCACGGCGCGATGGTCATACAGGCGCCGCGCGCGGCGGGGCTGGGCCATGATGGCCGTGCTGAGCCTGGCCGCGTTGGTCTGGGTCGGCTTCATGGGCTGGACCCTGCGCGGCGCGCGGCCGGTCGCCGCGGAGCCGGTTCCCCCCAACCCCGCGGCGACGGCCAGCCCCACCCCGTGGCAGCCGCACCCTCCCACGGCCACGCCCACGCCTACCCCCACCGCGACCCCCACGGCCACGCCGTCGCCCACACCCACCCCTTCGGCCACCCCCACCGCGACGCCCACCCCAACGGCCACGGCCACGCCTACCCCCGCGCCGCCGGCCCCCCGGCCGCCCGGCGTGGCCCCCGGCGAGCGCTGGATTTTGGTCGACCTCAGCGAGCAACGCCTGTATGCCATCGACGGCGACCGGCTGGAACGCACCTTCGTCGTCTCCACCGGGCTGCCCCAAACCCCCACCGTGGTGGGCACTTTTCGCATTTGGGTCAAGCTGCGCAGCACCGACATGGCCGGGCCGGGGTATTATTTGCCCAATGTGCCCTACACCATGTATTTTTACCAGGGCTATGGCATTCACGGCACTTACTGGCACAACAACTTCGGTCGACCCATGAGCCACGGCTGCGTCAATATGCGCACCGAGGACGCCCGCTGGCTCTTTCACTGGGCCGATGTGGGCACCGTGGTCCAAATCGTGCCGTAGGAGGCTGCCATGCACAAGGCCGTATTCCAGAACCTGGTTTACGACGAACAAGGCCGACCGGTAGAGGTGGCGTACATCGGCCAGGAGCCCCACTATGTGGTGGACGACCAGGGCATGAAGTTCCATGTGCCCACCGAACAGGTGGACCGCCAGGTGCTGCGGGTGTTTCGGGAACTCATGGCCGGGCACGAGGAATTCATCGGCCAGGAGGCCGCGCGGCTGCTGGGCCAGGACGACCCCTTCACCTTGGCCGCCATCACCACCCAGCTCAAGCAATGGGACCAGCACATCGAGCAGCTGCTCACCTTAGGCCTGCCCGAAGACATTCGCCTGTGGTTGGGGCTCATGGGCTTTCGGGTGACCATCAATTTTCGGGGCGAGGTGCTGGATGTGCGCATTCCGGGCCTGGAAGCGGGCCCTGAGAACGACTTTTGACCCCAGGAGGTGGGCATGATTGTGGCCGTGTTTGGCTCTTCGGCCCCCAAGCCGGGGGAACCGGCGTATGACGCGGCCTACCGCCTGGGCCGCGCGCTGGCCCGGGCCGGGCATGTGGTGCTCAACGGCGGCTACATCGGCACCATGGACGCGGTGTCGCGCGGCGCAGCCGAGGCCGGCGGGCGGGTCATCGGCGTCACCAGCGTGGTCATCGAACGCTGGCGGCCCGTGGGGCCCAACCCCTGGCTGACAGAGGTGTGGCCCACAGCCACCCTGATGGAACGGCTGGCGCGCATGGTGCACACGGCCCAGGCCGCGGTGGTGCTGCCCGGCAGCGTGGGCACCTGGGCCGAGATGCTGCTGTGGTGGAACCACCTGTTGGTGCGGGCCATGCCGCCCAAGCCCCTGGTGCTTTACGGCCCCGAATGGGA
>JALSPJ010000142.1 GCA_026985995.1 Anaerolineales bacterium | reverse complement strand
GTCGACTCGGGCGGCAAGGGCCTCTTCTTCCTGCTGGAAGGCATGTTGCGCGCCATCGACGGCCTGCCCCTGGACCAGGCCGAGCTGCAGCCCCTGCCCCTCTCGGCCCTCAACATCGCCGGCGCGGAGGAAATGGTCGAGCCCGGCCAGGACTTCGAAGTCGTGGTCGATTTCATCCCCCAGGGCCAGCTGGACCTGCAGGCCTTCTACAACCGCCTGGAAGAAATGGGCACTTCCATCCAGGTGGGCGAAGGCGACGGCCTGTACCGGATGCACATCCATGTGCCGCTGGACAAACGCTACGAGCCCATCGACTACATCATGACCTTGGGCACCATCACCAAGGTGCACATGGAAAACCTGCAGGCCCAGGTGGAAGAACAGGCTGCCGGCGCCCCCGCGGGCCCGGCCTATGAGCTGGCCAATGTGGAACCCGGCCAGGTGGCCGTGGTGGCCGTCGCACCCGGCCCGGGGCTGGCGCGCGTGTTCGCCAGCCTGGGGGCCGCGGCCATCGTCGAAGGCGGCCAGACTTCTAACCCCAGCACGCAGGATTTCTTGCGGGCCCTGGAACCCCTGCCCACGGACAAAATCATCCTGCTGCCCAACAACAAGAACATCCTCCTGGCCGCGCAGCAAGTGCAAGACCTCACCGTGCGCGAAGTGCGGGTGGTGCCTTCCCGCACCGTGCCCCAGGGCCTGGCCGCGCTGCTGGCCTGGGACCCCGACGGCGACCTGGACCAGGTGGCCCAGGCCATGACCCAGGCCATGGCAGATGTGGTCAGCGGCGAAATCACCATCGCCACCCGGGATGTCACCCTCGACGGCGTGACCGTGCGCCAGGGCCAGTTCATCGGTATTGTGGACGGTAAACTGGTGCTGGCCGCCGACACGCTGGAACAGGCCCTGTTCGAGCTGCTGGAACACGCAGAAGCCGACGAGGCCGAGGTCATCACCCTCTTCCGCGGGGCCGATTTGGACATGGCCCAGGCCCACGCCCTGGCCGACCGGGTGCGCCAACGCTACCCCGACGCGGAAGTGGAACTGCAAGACGGCGGCCAACCGCATTACTTTTTCATCGTCTCTGTGGAATGAACTCCCGGCCGCGCGGCCCGGAGACCGCAGGGGTCGCGCGGCACCACCCACCCCGAGGGAACCCACCGTGCGCTGCCCAACTTCCTGCCCCCTCACTGCCCTGGTGGGGCTCATGGCGTGGCTGCTGGCCGCGTGCGCGCGGCCCACGCCGGTTCCCCCCAGCCCCACCCCCACCATCACCGTGCCGCCCCTGCCCACCCGAGGGCCCACCGCCACCCTGGCCGCGGCCCGCCTGGCCCCCGCGCCCCAGCAGGGCCGCCCCGCGCCCGATTTCACCGCGGTGGACCTGCACGGCCAGCCCCGCACCCTGAGCCAAACCCGAGGACAGCCCCTCGTGCTCAACTTTTGGGCCACCTGGTGCCCCCCGTGCGTGGAAGAACTGCCCATGTTGGCCGATTATGCCCGCCGCTTGCAGGGCCGGGTGACCTTCGTGGCCCTCAATGTGGACGAAGGCCCCACCCGGGTGCAACGCTTCGTGGACGAGATGGGCTTAGACACCGCCGCGCTGCAGGTGTGGCGCGATGCCACCGGCACCCTGGCCCTGGAGTACCGGGTCACCGGCTTCCCCACCACCTTTTTCCTCGACGAAGCCGGTGTCATTCGCGCCATTCGGGTGGGCGGCATGACGGAACCCGAACTGCAGGCCGGGCTGCGGGCTTTGGGCGTGGAGGTCGCGCCATGATTCAGCCCCTGTTGGGCCGCCGCATTCTGTTGGCGGTCACCGGCTCCATCGCCGCGTTCAAGGCCGCCGCGCTGGCCTCGCAGCTCACCCAGCAGGGCGCGCGGGTCACCACCCTGCTCACCCGGGCCGCGGCCCGCTTCGTCACCCCCCTCACCTTCCGCGGGCTCACGGGCCAGCCAGCCTATACCGACGATGACCTGTGGGGGCCCCAGGGCCATATTTTGCATGTGGACCTGGCCCACCAGCACGACTTGCTGCTGGTGTACCCGGCCACGGCCGACACCTTGGCCCGGCTGGCCCAGGGTCGGGCCCAAAGCCTGGTGGACCTGGCCGCGCTGGCGTTGCCCCCGGGCGCGCCCCTGGTGCTGGCCCCGGCCATGGATGCCGGCATGTGGGACCACCCGGCCACCCAGGCCAACGCGGACCAGCTGCGGGCGCGGGGCGCGCACTTCTTGGGCCCCGAGGAGGGCCGCCTGGCTTCGGGCAAGGTGGCCCGGGGCCGTTTGGTGGAACCCGAAACCGCGCTGGCCTGGCTGCGGCGTTGGTTCGCGCGGCAACATGGCCCCCTGCGGGGTTCCACCGTGGTGGTGACCGCCGGCCCCACCTGGGAGGCCTTGGACCCGGTGCGGGTGCTGACCAACCGCTCCACCGGCCGCCAGGGCTTTGCCATTGCGCAGGCCGCGCTGGACGCGGGCGCGGAAGTGGTGCTCATCCACGGCCCGGTGGCCCTGCCCACGCCTTTCGCCGCTCGCGCCGTGCCGGTGGAAAGCGCGCGGCAAATGCTGGATGCCGTGCTGGAGCACGCGCCCCAGGCGGATTATCTCTTCAAAGTGGCCGCGGTGGCCGATTACCGGCCCGAACACACCGCGGCCCGCAAAATCAAAAAACGCAACGAGCCCTGGACCCTGACCCTCAGGCCTAATCCCGACATTTTGCGCACCCTGGCCCCCCGGCGGGCCGCAACGGGACGCCCCCGGGTGGTGGTGGGCTTTGCCGCCGAAAGCCACCCGGACCCCGCCGCGGTGCAGGCCAAGTTGCAGGCCAAGGGCCTGGACCTGCTGGCGGTGAACGATATCCTGGCCCCCGACGCCGGCTTTGCCGTGGGCACCAACCGGGTGCGGCTGCTTTATGCCGATGGACGCAGCGAAGCCTGGCCTCTGTGGTCCAAGGCCGAGGTGGCCCGGCACCTGGTGGCCCGGGCGCTGCATGTGGCCCAGGGCTTTCGCCTGTGGCTGCCCGCACCCCGGGCCGCGTGGGAAGCCGCCCAGGCCACGGGCCGCTATCTTCCCGAAGCCCTGGCCCGCACAGGACGCCTGCCCCTGCTGCGGCCCGACCAGCCCGCGGCGCTGGCTTACCCCCACCTGGCGGGCCGGGCCGACCTGCTGCGGGTGGTGGTGGACGCCCGCAACCTGCCCGAACCCCCGGCCTGGGCCCCCTGCGCCGCGGACCTGTGTCCTTACCTCACCGCGGCGCTGCCCTTGGACGCGGTGGTGGAAGTCGCGCCCGCCCGGCCTGACGCCGGTTCCCCAGCCCCCAAGGCATAGCACCAAACGCGCCAAATGGCCTATGCGCGCCCCCGGCCAACGCGGCGATAATGAGGGTGCCCATACCATCTACAGGAGGCACCCATGAAAACCTGGCAATGGTTGCTCGGCCTGGGCCTGGTGGCGCTGCTGGCCGGTGGCATTGCGGCCTACGCCCGGCGGGGCCAAAGCCGCCTGGTGACCGCGGAGGGCAAAACGCCCCGGGTGGTGGTCTACAAATCGCCCACTTGCAGTTGCTGCGGCGCATGGGCCCAGCACATGCGGGCCGCGGGCTTCGAGGTGGAAGAGCGTATCGTCACCGACCTGCCGGGGGTGAAGCAGCAATATGGCGTGCCGGGGCAGGCGTGGTCGTGCCACACCGCGGTGGTCGAGGGCTATGTCATCGAAGGGCATGTGCCCGCGGCCGAGGTGCAACGCCTGCTGCAGGAGCGCCCCGCGGATGTGGTTGGCCTGGCGGTGCCCGGGATGCCCGTGGGCTCGCCGGGCATGGAAGCGCCGGGCCAGGGCGTGACGCCCTACGCGGTGCTCACCTTCGACGCCCAGGGCCAAACCGCGGTGTATGCCACTTACCCGTAGGTCCCTGGACAAGGGGCGGTAGGGGCGCACGGCGGTGCGCCCGGGGGAAGCAGGCCGCGGATGGACGCGGATAGACGCGGATAAAAAAGAAGAAACCACGGATGAGCACGGAAAAAAGACGGCAGGGCGCACGGTAGGGGCGACCCGGTTGGTCGCCCGCCGCGGTAGGAGCGACCCGGCTGGTCACCAGGCCCGGTAGGGCACAGCGTGCTGCGCCCGGGATGGAAGAAACCGCGGATGGACGCGGATAAACGCGGATGAAAAAGAGCAGACAGCGGTCAGCAGGGCGCACGGTAGGGGCGACCCGGCTGGTCGCCCGGCGCGGTAGGGGCGCCGCGTGCTGCGCCCGGGATGGAAGAAACCGTGGATAGACGCGGATAAACGCGGATGAAAAAGAGCAGACAGCGGTCAGCAGG
The DNA here is from genome assembly GCA_026985995.1 of Anaerolineales bacterium. GTDB lineage: Bacteria > Chloroflexota > Anaerolineae > Anaerolineales > DRMV01 > JAADEN01. The sequence goes on along the minus strand of JALSPJ010000142.1, from coordinate 6,267 downwards.
GCGCACGGTAGGGGCGACCCGGTTGGTCGCCCGCCGCGGTAGGAGCGACCCGGCTGGTCACCAGGCCCGGTAGGGCACAGCGTGCTGCGCCCGGGAAAATGTAACCGCGGATGGACGCGGATAAACGCGGATGAAAAAGAGCAGACAGCGGTCAGCAGACAGCAGGGAGCAACGCGCGACCCCAGCCATCCGCCGTCTTCCAGCCTCGAACCGCCAACTTCGCCCCCTCCGTGTTCTCCGTGTCCCTGGGTGAGGCAACCGCGGTGCCAGGGCTCCGGCAACCAAAGCAGCACGAGCGTGCCGCAGTCCAAAAACGCGCGGCCCCCGCCAACCACCAACTACCAACTTCCAACTTCCAACTACCAACTTCCAACTTCCAACTTCCACCTTTCCAACCACCAACTTCCCCCGCACCAGGCCAGGGTTTCTGGTATACTTCTCCATCCCTGGAGGAACCCTATGCCCCCGGTTGCCGTGGTCACCGACAGCACCGCGGATTTGCCCGCCGAAGTGGTCCAGGCCTGGCCCATCACGGTCGTCCCGTTGTGGCTGCATTGGGAAGGCCGGGACTACCGCGACGGCGTGGACCTCACCCCCGAGGCGTTCTACCAGCGCCTGGGCATGACCGCACGGCTGCCCACGACCTCGCATCCACCGCCCGAGGCCATCGCCGAGGTCTTTCGCACCCTGGCCTACAGCGGCCACGATATTTACGCGGTCTTCCTTTCCGACAAGTTTTCGGGCACTTACCGGGCCGCGCTACAAGCCCGGCAACAAGTACCCGGCGCGCGCATCATCGTCGAAGATTCGGGCACCACTTCCATGGCCCAGGGGTTTCAGGTTCTGGCTGCGGCGCAGGCGGCCCAGGCCGGGGCATCGCTGGAAGAAGTGCAGGCGGCCGCGCATCAGGCCCGGGCCCATAGCGGCCAGCTCTTCGTGCCCCGCACTTTGGCCTACATGCGCCGCAGCGGCCGTTTGGGGCCGTTGCAATATCGCCTGGCCAGCGCGTTGCAAATTTTGCCCGTGCTGGAAATTCGCGATGGCGGCCCCGCGCTGGTGACCCGGGTGCGCACTTACCGCCGGGCCGTCGAGTACATGGTCGACGAAATCGTGCAGCGCCTGGCCGGCAAGCCCCAGGTGCGGTTGGCCTTCATGCACGCGGACGCGCCCACCACCATCGCCGGCGTCGAAGCCGCGGTGCTGGCCCACATCACGCCGGTGGAGGTCATCCGCGGCACCCTGGGGCCTGTCCTGGGCCTTTACACCGGCCCGGGGCTGGTGGGCGTGGCCTATTGGTGGGGCTGACGCGCGCCACAACCCGCCCGCGGGCCCGAGCCGCCTTGGGCGCTTCCCCCACCACCCTCAAGCGACGGCCACACCGTCCCACATCACCTGGGGAACCGGCGGCCCCTCGCGCAGCACCATGCGCCCGTCGGGCCCCGGCTCGTAGCCAAAGGGCCCCTGGGGTACATAGGGGTCGATATCCAACGCGCCCGAATCCATGGCTTCCCACAGCAGTTGGAAGGGGGCTTTGCCCGGGGCCCACTTTTCCACCAGCACCACGCCGTGGCCCGGCAACACGGTGAACACGATGCGCCGCGGGTCGTCGGGATTGCGCAGGCTTTGGGCGCGGCCAAACGCGGCCCGAATGCCCTCGGCCTGGGCCCGGGTGGCGCACGATACGGGGAAGTAGTAGTACGCCGGGTCCAGGGGCGCGAATTCCACCAGGCGGGGGTCGTAGGCCCGCACGCCCCGGTGGCTGTGCAGCTTGGAACGGGCCACGGGCACCCGCCGGCCCTGCCAGGAGATGCGGGGCAGGGGCGTGTCCATGTCATACATCTCCACCGCCTCGGAAGAGGGCGGGTCGTTGCGCTTGCCTTCCACATGGCGCACCAGCGCGCCCTGATAGTCGGACCGCACGCCCACGATGACGGCCAGCTCGTCCTCGGTGAGGCTGTCTTTGGCCACGGGCCGCGCGCTGCCGGTGATGGTGGCCACCAGCGCGTCCAGCGCGGGTTCCCAGGTGGCAAAGCAGCCTTCGCTGTACTGGCTGGAGATGCTGGCCTCGACCACAGGCACATGCACCAAATCGCCCACCCGCACCATGCGGGTGAAAAAGCCCCGCGCGCCGAACTCCCGGCCGGCGCGTATCATGGCCTGGGGGGTGTCCAGCGCCTGCCACACGGCCCGGGGGATGGGTTCCCCCACCACCTGGTGTTGGGTAATTTCATAGGTGCTGGCCACGGTGGTCAGGCGCAGCGCCAGATTGAGGAAGAACAAATCGGGCCGAGGGCGGGCGGGAATGCGGGGGTACGCGCCCACCAGGTTGAACAAATACGCGGCCTCGGGGGCCTCGCGACCCACGGCCAGCAGCACCCGAATGGCCTTGGCCTGGCTTTGCACCGTGCGCTGCAGGGCCAAAATGGGCCCTCCGCGGCGGCCCTGTTCCACCAGGGTTTGCACCGCGGTGGGCGCCAGCCCCGGGAAGGCGAAATCCGCGGGGTCGATGGGCGTTTTGGCCAGGGCCCGCTCCAGGTGGGCCAGATCGGCCCGCAGCCGTTCGGGCGTGACGGGCACCACCACCCAAATGTAGGGCTGCTGCGCCATGCCAAAGCGCCGCCGCGCGGTAAAGAGGGGCGCGCGGCGCCAGTTCACCGGCTCGCCATAAGGCGCGGCCGCGATGACCACTTGCGTGTCGGCCTGGGGCGGGTCGTCGACCCGATGGCCCAGATGGGCAAAGGCCTGGGCCAGGCCCTCGAACATGCGCGCCACCACGGGATGCGCATAAGTGGGCCAAAAACCCACCTTGAGGCGTTGCAGCCAGGGGTGTACGGCCGTAGGCCAAAGGTCGAGGCGCAAAGGGTGCGTCACGGCAACCTCCTTGGTTCGGGGGAAGGGCTCCGCGAACGGCCGGGCTCAGGGTTGCGGCGCGCGCGGCTTCCCGGCCAGGTTGAGCTTGCGCACCAGGTAGTCGGCCAGGCGGGGCGCGATGAGGTCCAGGTAGAGCAGATAGCCGGTCCAGGGCACGATGACCTCGGCCCGGTTGCGGCGAATGCCGCGCACGATGGCCCGGGCCACCTTCTCGGGCGGCAGTTTGGCCGAGATGCGCGGCACTTCCAGGTCGGCAATCATGGGCGTGTCGACCCGACCCGGATAGACCACGGTGACCTGCACCCCCCAGGCCGCGGCCTCCTGGCGCAGCACACCGCCCATGCCGCTGAGCGCGTATTTGGCCGCCACATAGGGGCCGTCTAAGGGCAGGCCTTTTTTGGCGTCTAAGGACGACACCAGCACCACATGACCCCGCCGCTGCTGACGCAGAAGGGGCAGCACGGCCAGCACCAGGTGCAGCGCGCCGTAGAAATTCACGGCCATGGCGCGGCGGAAATCTTCCACCTGCCATTGGGCCGCGGGCCGGCGCACATATTGCCCCGCGTTGGCAATGGCGATGTCGATGCGGCCAAAGCGTTCGTGGGCCTGCTGCACCCAGGCGCGCACTTGTTCCTGGTCCGTCACATCCACCTGGGCCGTGTGGGTGCGCACGCCATAAGTGCGGGTTAGGTCGTCGGCCAGCGCCTGCAGGGGGGCGAGACGCCGCGCGGCCAGGGAGAGATGCGCGCCCTGGCGGGCCAGTTCGCGCGCGGTGGCCGCGCCAATACCGCTCGACGCGCCGGTGAGCAAGACGACCGCGTCCCGCACGCGGCTCATGCGCCGACCTCCTGCACCCGCTGCACCACCAGGGGCAGCACTTCGTCGATGAGCCCGGGGCCGTAATGGGCCAGGCTGTCGTGGGGCAGCACGACGATGGGCGTCCCGTCCAGGCCCAGGCGGTTCCGCAGCGCGGCCCGGTAGCGTTCGGGGTCCGGCCGGCGGGCGGCTTTGGGTTCATAGAGCACCAGGTCCGGCCGGCGGGCCCGAGTTTCCGCGTCGTCGGGCTGGAAGTAAGCCGCGCCCCGGTCGCCGTAGATGTTGCGCAGGCCCAGCCAGTGCAGCGCGTCGGTGACGAAGGAGGCCGCGCCGGCGGTGATGGGCCCGCCCAGGTCCACTTCCCAATACACGGTGCGCCCGGCCAGGGCCCCGCGCAGGCGATGCAGCCGCGCGGCCAGGCGTTGGTTTTCGGCCTCGGCCTGGGCCGCACGACCCACCGCGGCGGCCAGACGCCGCAGGTTGCCCAAAATTTCCCACAGCGAGAGGGGCACGGGCAGCGCAATGACCGGGTACCCCCGGTCCAGCAGCTGCTGGGTGGTTTCCCGCTGCGCGCCCAGGGTGGTGAGCACCAGGTCGGGCTGCAGGGCCTCCAGGCGGGGCCACACCACCTTCAAATACGCGCCCACCCGGGGCAGGCCGTCCAGGCGCCCCTGAGGGCGGCGGCAAAAGGAGCTGATGCCCACCAGCGCATCGCCCAGGCCTAAGCGAAAGACCATCTCGGTCATATCGGGCGCCAGGGAGACGATGCGCCGCGGGGGCTCGGGCACTTCCATTTCCCGATGCACGAATTCGTTGTAAAAACGCATGGCTGTGGTATCCTTGAAAGGGCACCGGTATGGGCTGGCCGCGGCCAGCCGGCCGGTTCATCGCCAATGAGGGCAGGATAGAAGTATGCACATTTTAGTCACCAACGACGACGGCGTCAATGCCCGCGGCCTGGCGGCGCTTTACCACGCGCTGCGGGACATTCCCGGCGTGGAGGTGAGCGTGCTCGCGCCGGACCGCAACTGGTCCGTGTCGGGCCATGTGAAGACCTTGCACCGGCCGTTGCGCGTCAAGCGGGCCTACCTGGCCGATGGCACCCCGGTGCTGGCCAGCGACGGCGCACCGTCCGACTGTGTGGCCCTGGCCGTGCTGGGCGTGCTGGAAAAGCCCATCGACATGGTGGTCTCGGGCATCAACCCCTTCCCCAATTTGGGGCACGATGTGACCTATTCGGGCACGGTGACCGCGGCCATGGAAGCGGCCATCGCCCACATTCCGGGCATTGCTTTTTCCCTCAATTCCCCTGAAGAGGTGCACCGCCGCGATTACGGCCCCGCGGCCGCCATTGCCCGTTTTGTGGTGGAACACATTCTGCGCCACGGCTGGCCCGCGGACATCGTGCTCAATGTCAACATTCCCTATTTGCCCCTGGAAGCCATCAAGGGCCTGCAGTGGACCCGCCTGGGCCTGCGGGTGTATCGGGACAAACTCGAGAAGCGCCTGGACCCACGCGGCAAGCCGTATTACTGGATTGGCGGTGAAGCGCCCACCGGGGTGCCGGAACCGGGCACCGACATCGGCGCGCTGGCCGAGGGCTATGTTTCCCTCACGCCCTTGCAGCTGGACCTGACGGCTTACGAGATGCTGCCCAAAGTGCAGAACTGGACCTGGGCGCCCTGGCCGCCCCCCGCGGTGGCCCTGCCCGAGGCGTTGGCATAGCCTCACCGGGGGCCGACCGCCCACATTCCAACCCGGGAGGCGCATCATGCCCAAGATTCAAGCCCACTTTTACGCCACCCTGCGCAGTTTGCTGGGGCAAAAAACGGTGGAAGTGGACCTGCCCGACGGCGCGACGGTGCGCGACCTGGTGCAGGCCTTAGTGCAGGCGCGGCCCGAATTGCGCAGCCAGCTGTTGCGCAGCGATGGCAGCCTGGAGCCCAGCATCCACATCTTCCTCAACGGCCGCGATTACCACTACCTGCCCCAGGGCGCGGATACGCCCATCACCCAAGAGGGGCTCAAAATCGACATCTTCCCGCCCGTGGGCGGCGGCGCGGCAGGGGCGCGACAGGGGCGTCCCGACAGGTCGCCCGCCGCGGTAGGGGCGCATGGCGGTGCGCCCGCCGCAGTAGGGGCGCCCCGGCTGGCTGCCCAGAAATGAAACCGCGGACAAACGCGGATAGACGCGGATTAAACAAAAAACCACGGATGGGCACGGAAGAAAAACAGCGGGGAGCGGGGCACCGTCGGCAGGGAGCAAGCGTGCCCCCTGCCAACCACCAACCACCAACCACCAACTTCCAACTTCTCCCCCCGTGTTCTCTGTGTCTCCGTGTGAGAGAAAGGCAACAGGCCGCGCGGCAGGGGCGCGCGGCCTGTTACCCCAAGGGGCCGCTTACGGCGCCTGAACCATCAGGTTGAGTTCCCCCGCGCCCGGCGAGGCGGCCACCTGCCAGCGGGAACCGTCGGGCAAGACCACCGTGGCCTGCCAGAAGCCGCTATCGGGCCCGCCCATGGTGCCTTCCAGGCTCAAGGCCCCGGCCGCGACCTGCTGGTTGTAGAAGTCGATGAGCC
>JALSPJ010000141.1 GCA_026985995.1 Anaerolineales bacterium | reverse complement strand
GGGACCCTGGGGCGTTACGGTAAACAGGAACGCGCCGCCGTCGGTGTGGCTGCCGCCCCGGGCGTTCCAGTAGCGGTCCGCACGGGGCCAGAAGCGGTCGTCTTCCGCGGCCAGGCTCTCCAGCGCAGCGTCGATGCCCTGCTTTTCCGACGCGGCAAAGCCGATGACCGCGCCATCGTGGCCCACTTGCACCGCGAAGACCTGGGGTCGCAACATGCTGGTATCGGTGATGCCGATGAGCCGGTACACCCGCTGCCCCGCCTCTTTCACCGACTGGGCAACGAGGAAGAACCAGGGACCATCGGGCGAGCCGTGGATGTGGGTGGCCTGGAGCATCCGGTAGAGGCGTTTTTGCTCCTCGGGCAGGGCGGCGAAGTCCCACTCGGTGGTGGGGGCCAGGGCCTCGATGAGGTATTCCAGCGGATACCCATAGGTGCGGTGGAGCAGGTCGAAGACCAGCACCGAGACCTCGGTGTCGGTGAGGAAGAGGGGGTGGATGTTGCGCTGGGCCAGGTACTCCACGATGGAGGCGTAGTTGGCGAAGTCGCCGTTGTGGACCAGGGCCTCGTTCAGGCCCACGAAGGGGTGCGCGCCGCCCGGATGCCACACCCGGCCCTTGGTGGGGTAGCGGTGATGGCCAATCCACACATGCGCGGTCAGGTCTTCCAGCCGGTAGTAGGGAACCACATCGTCGCCGTAGCCCACCATCTTGAGCACCAGCAGGTCCTTGCCGTGGGAAAGGACGAAGGCCTGCTTTTCGCCAGTGGAAGCGTAGAACGCGGTGTTGAGGCGATAGGAATTCTGGTACACGAATTCATCGGCCACCGCGTCGGCCGGGAGGTGGGTGAGGCCCTTTTCCTCCGCGAAGCGGGTCAGCGCGTCTTCCCGGGGCCGGACGAAATAGAGCACGGCCTCGGGGGGCGGGGTTTCCAGCCCTAAGGCGCGGTAATCGTCGATGTGGGGCACGGCGAAAACATGGTCGATGTGATAGGCCGGCGCGATGGCCTGGTCCTCCACCTGGGAGCGGGCGTTGGGGTCCAAGTAGGCGATGGCCAGCAGGGTGTCGTTGGCCATAACCTGGGGGGAAACGCCGAAGAAGGCAGGGTCCAGGCCGGCGGCCGCGATGCCGCCGCCTTTGCCGTTGCCCCGGTTGCGCATCTGGCGCAAGGCAGAGAGCATGATGCGGCCGGCGATGGGCACGCTGGCGGCCATGCCGATGACACCGCACCCGCCCTCGGCCGCGTCTTCGGCCTTGGGGTGCGGCAGAGGATAGGCCGGCTTGAGGTCCTGCCGGGCTCGGATGAGGGCCTGAATCTGTTCAGGTGTGCGCATTATGCACCTCCGGAGGGGATTTGCAAAATTTTATCGACGGCCCAATCCAACACCTGGAGGAAGGCCTCCAAGTTCGACCTCTCCCGAAAAACTTCCAGGTTGATGGAGGGTCGTTTGTCTATACTGGATTCGGGGATATCCACATTGGGAATCGCGTTCAAACGGCGAAGGAATTCCAGACGGGCTTCCTTTCGATCAAAAGGAGGGGAAGTCATATACTGGAACAAAATTTCCACTTTGCCGTAAGTATACACGTCAATCAAACGATAGACTTTGCCTTGGAGATACACCCCAGGCGCAAAACTGCCATGCACCAAACCCGTACCCCAACGAATATCAGGCATGCGACGTTTGGCCCAGGACAGTATCTCCCGGGCCACATCCACTGCCCACTGTCCTTTAGAACGAGCCAAAGCCTCAAAAAAGGAAGGCGCATCCCAGCGCCTTTGAAGCGTTCGGCGCTTTACAGGGCCTCCCCATCCAATGACATGGGGAACTAGAACCTGCATATCCGCCTGCACATACCGTTTGATTTCAACAGCCAGCACCTCGGCAGATTCCATTTGCTGATTCAGAAATTCCACGATTCGCCGTAAAGGAAGAGGAATCTCATCCGCAACGAAAACCATACGAATACGACCAGCTTGCAGATGGGAACCAACCCTTTCCCAGAACTCTTCTATCGGGTCTATATCCGTATCTTCTCCCTCGCTCACGCCTAAGAAGGTGCGCAAAACCTGGTCGGGGTCCTGATTCTGTTGTATGTACCAGGCTTCAAACTGCGCGCGTAATGCATCAATAGGCCAGTACATCACCGCGTGCGCGGCGTATTCCAGCATCTGACCCACCACTTCGCGTCGCAAGCGGGTGTCCGTGCTTCGTTTGACCTCCACCAGAATGGGTATACCCTTCCGGTCCACAAAAAGAAGGTCGATGTTCCACACAGCGGCGCCCTCTCGTTCCGCAGGGATACCCATCTCGCGGGAAATCAACAGCCAGCGCGTTTCCGGAGCCTCTCCTTCCGCAAGCACGGATGCAAGGACTTCAGGATAATGCGCAATCAGACGCTGTAAGTCTTCTTCCGCGGAAAAACCCCGTGGCTCCAGAGGATGCAATTGCCCTTGTATCTGAATGTAAACAGTCATCCCCTACCCTCCGAAGGCCCTATAAGGCGCCCCTGCCCAACCGCTTCATCTGCCTCCCCACGCCCCAGGTCACCAGGGCCCAGGCCAGGGGCATGCCCATGGCGAAGGGGTGGCGGGTGACCTGGGCGATGATGAGAAAGAGCAGCGTAAGCGCGGCATGTTCGTAAACCCGAAAGCGAGCCACGGGGAAGCGATAAGCCTGACATGGGTCGGGAAGAGGCGCCTCCTGGGACTGAGGATGCGTTCTCACCTGGCGCAGGGCCTGGCGCATGGCCAGGGTGAGCGCGGCGAGGTAGAGCAACATGGGCAAAAGAAGCCCCAGGGCGAACCATCCGAACGCCTCCTCCGCGGCCGCGCCGGACGCCGCGGCCACCAGCACCAGGGCCAGAAAGGCCACAAGGGCGCGGGAGGGGGCCTTTTGGGCTGCATGAGGGCAGAGGCCGGCCCGCTGTTTTACCTGGTCGGGCGCGGCGTTCACCTCGCGCATCGCGAAGTGCCACGCGAGCACCGCTACTCCCCCCAAACCACCGCAAAGCCAGGCCAGCCAGGTGTTCATGCATTGCCATCCTCGGGCAGGATTCGCTTAGGATTCCGTCGGCCAAACCCCCGGACTGGCGCCCCTGGCTCGTCTCGGCCCGTGGCCTCTCCCAGAAGAGCGGCCACCAGGTAAGCATCGTGCTTTTCGGCTACATCGGTTGCGCCTGAACGGAATCGGCTTATGGCTTCCAGGGCGCGCTGCCGCGGGAGCCTGCGCCCTCCGCGAGCCATCCACCGCGGTAAAGCCAGCCGTAAAGCTATTCTCCAGGACATGCTGGCCCATCTCATTCTTGCTGCTCTCCCATTGGTGTCAATGGCCAGAGGCTTCAATCCACGGCGCGAGGGCATGGCCGCGTTCCTCCCGGATTTCCCGCAGGAGTTGCACGGGGTCGACCTCGATGGGTTGGCCGCCACGGGCCTCCAGAAGCTGTACCGTGCCAGCGCTCGCAACCTATCGATACACCAGCAAATCCGTCCGGCCCCGGAGTTCCCGCACGCTGCGCAGGCCTAAGCGGCGCAAAATCTCCCGCAGCCGTTCGGCCATGGCGTTGTACAGGTTGCTGATGCGTGCCGCGTCCCGGTCCGGCTCGATGAGCAACGACAGCTCCGGGTCCGTGGTGGTCAGGCCGAAGGGGCAGCCCCGGCCCCGCTCGCAATTGCTGCAGCGGGTGCAGCCCAGGGCCACCAGGTCCGCGGTGCCCAGCACCGCGCCGTCCGCGCCTAAGGCGATGATTTTGGCGATGTCGTCTGCGTTGCGAATGCCGCCGCTGGCCATGATGGTGATTTGGTCCCGAATGCCTTCCTTCAGCAAAAATTTGTGCACTTTGGGGATGGCCAGCTCAATAGGCATGGCGATGATTTTCTTGGCCACCTCGGGCGCGGCGCCCGTGCCGCCGTAGGAGCCGTCGATGTGCACAATGTGCGCGCCGGCGTAGAAGCTGCCCACCGCGACCATGTCCACATCCGTGGGCGTGGAGACCTTCACCGAGACCAGGGCCCGGGGGTTGATGGTGCGCACCCAGTCCACATGCTTGCGGTGGTCTTCCACCGAATACACCGAATGGAAGGGGAAGGGCGAGAACAGGCTGACCCAGGGCACGCTTTCCCGCATTTTGGCCACGGCCACGGTGGCTTTGTCGCCCAGCAGGTGGCCGCCCAGCCCCGGCTTGGCCCCTTGCGCGTATTTGAATTCCACAATGCGGGCGTATTGGATGGTTTCCTCCCGCACGCCGAACATGCCCGTGGCAATTTGGGTGATGACATGGTCCTTGTAAGGCACCAGGCCGGGCGGGTAGCCGCCTTCGCCCGTGCTGGTGAAAGTGTTCCACCGTTGGGCCGCCCTGGCGCGCGAGACCATCACCTGTTCGCTCACCGAGCCGAAGGACATCCCGCCGCCGTACCAGGGCACATCGATGGTGATTTGCGGGTCGTCGGGAAAACGGCGGTTGAGGGGCAGGCTCAAGTCGATGGCCGCGTCCGCGGGCAGCCATTGGCTTTCGGGCAGGAACTTGAAGTGCAGCCGGTCGAAGCCGCCGTTCGATTGTCCGTAGCGATATTCCAGGTGTTCGGGGTAATGCCCCGTGCGCGCGGCTTCCCAGGTGGCCAGAATCAGCTCCGCGGGCCAGCGGGCATCGCCTAAGGCCGGCGGCAGCCCATATTTCAGCGACGCCCACATCCGCCGTCCCGCTTCCAGGGCCAGGGTGTGCTTTTCTACAATCAAGTGCAGCATGTTCATGAGGGCCTCCGTCATCCGGCGGTGGTTGGTCAGCGAACAGCCATCGGCTCCCTGCTCGCTGCTGTCGGCTCCCCGCTGGTTGCTGTTTGCTCCAAATACCCCTCAATCTCCCCAAAGGCTTCCCGCTCCAGGTCCTTTTGGAACATGGCCCGGCCCATCTCGCCCCGCAGGCGGCGCACATCCCGCAAGCCCATGGCGCCCAGCACTTCCAGCAGCTGGTCGCGCCACGACGCGGCCAGGTTCTTGAGCCGCTGCACGCCCCACCCTTCGGGCAGGCGTTTGGGCAGGCGATACGCGTCGCCCGGCCGGCGAAATTCCCCCGCGAAGCGGGCCTGCAAAGCCACCAGCAGCGGCGTGTCGATGGCCACCGCGTCCAGGCCCAGGATGATGGCCTTGGGCACATGCTCCGCGGCGATGATGCCCCCGCTGCCCAGCAGAGTGACCGCGTCCCGCAGGCCCTTTTCCACGAAGAACAGGTGCGCCTCCCGAATGCCGTCCATCACGAAGCGGCCGTCGGGCAGCTGGCCGTGGTAATCGGCGGTCAGGTGGAAGACCCGCACGCCGGCCGCGAAGGCCGCGGCCAGGGTTGGTCGGTCGCCGAAGGGCAGGCGCAGGGCGACGATGCTTTGGGGGAAGGCCTGCTGCAGGCGTTGGTACGCGGCCGGGTCCCAGCCGTCGAGTTCCACCATGCGGGGGGCAAAGGGCAGCCGGGGCACGGTCTCGGTGGCCCGCACCACGGGCACGATGTGCGGCGTCGGTTCCGCCAGGTGCGCCAGCGCGGCCACGGGCAGCAGGGCCAAGGTGTCGATTTCCCGCGCCGCGGCCGCCAGAATGCGGGTCAGGGCAGGGTTGGCTTCCACCTGGGGCAGGCGGTCGAACAGCAGCGGCAGCGGAACGCCGAAGACCCGGGGCGGTTCCACCGGCTGCCCATCGGGGCCAAAGGCCAGGTGGTCGGGCCGCACGCCAATGTCGACCATGGTGGAGATGTATTCGCGGCCGTGAATGCCGTCCCGGGTGGGGCGCACGATTTCCGACATGTCGGTCCACATGCCATCCCAGCCCTGGCCCCCGAAGCGACCCCGGTAGCCCGCGCCCCGCACCGGCACCCGGCCCGTGGCGGCCTCATAGGCCACGGTGTTCACATAATGGGCGGTGAAGTAGCTATCGCCCAATTTTTGCCGCTCGGGGTTGGGCACGATTTGCACCACATCGGGGTACTGGGTGGTGCAGCGCAGGCAGCCCACGCACAAATGGGGGCGGGGGGCAAAGCCGCCAATGGGGCCCGAAAACACGCCATAGACGCAGGGGCGGCTGAGGATGACCTCTTTTTTGGCTGGGCCGTAGTGGAAGATTTCCTTCAGTAGCAGCCAGGCCAGGCGGTGCCGCCGCACTTTGACCTGAAAGCGCGGGGGCCAGGCCTCGATGTCGGGGGCATCGCGGGTTTCGATATGATAGCGGTGATAGAGGCTCTCGTCGTGGCGCATAAGCACACCTCGCGGGGCGGGGGATTTAACGCAAACAGGCACGCGTGGGCGTGCCTGCTGTTGTGCGTGACCGAAGTTGGCGCCGCCCCTTCCATGCGCGAACCAGGGCCGTTGCCCTGGGCCACTGGGTTGGCCTTGGCCCACCCGTCGCCGGATGGTTTTCGGCGCAACCCTTTGCCGGAAGGGGAAGAGCGAGGCCCGTGGCCAGGCCTCAGAGGCATCCGCTGATCGACCCGATTTTCCCCGGCGGGGAACCCGGCCCCACGGCCAGGGGATGACCCTGCACCGCGCAGCCGCCCGACCGGGTTAGCACTCCCCTCGCGGGGAGGAACCTCCACCTCGTCACCTCGGCCCTGGGGGAACCCAACGCCGAGGCTCAGCCGCTACTCTTCCTATGCTGTTGTCAAACGGGCCAGGGCCCGAATTGCCCGGCATTGTAGCCTGCCCCTGCCAAACTGTCAAGGGTTGGGGTGGGAAATCTGGGGCTTTTCCAAGTACGAATAAAATCACACGGAGGCACGGTGAACACAGAGAAATGGGAGAAATTATTCTCTCCTCCGCGTTCGCTGTGTCCCTGTGTGAAATTTAAACTCGATGTTGTGGATGCCGGTGGTGTTAGAAAAAGAGAAAACCCTGGTGGGAAATCGCCTGCGCCTGGAGTACAATTCCCCCCATGCCGGCATGGTCTTCCCCCGCTTCTGCGCCCGCCGCGGCCCACGGCGAGGGCCCCGCGGAGCCCGCGGCCGCGCGGCCATGGGCCGCGTTCGCCGCCGGGCTGTTGCTCGCGCTGCTGGTCGCGCTGCTGCGCGGCGATAGCGTGGCCCCGCCCGAAACCGCGGACCAGGTGGCCCGCATGACCCGGGCCGTGGCCTTCGACCACGCGGCCTGGACCCGCCGCGCGCTGGCCCTCAAGTGGCAGTGGGGCGCGCTCAACCCCGAGACCCTGTGGCGCGCGCCCCAACGGCGGGACCTGGTGCTGGCTTACCGCGATACGGTGCGCCAAATCGAGCAGCACGAGGCCGAGCTGGAGCGCATCTACGGCGACCCCGGGCTCACCCCGGCCCAGCGGCGGCAGCAGGCCAGCGCGGTGCAGCAAACTTTGCACACCCTCTACGCCCGCCGGGACCGCCTGGCCCCCCTGGCCGAGGAAATCATCCAGGCCCAGGTGAGCGTGGTGCTGGCCGAGGTGGGCCTCACCTTGGGCGGGCAGCCCCTGCCGCCCGTGCTTTATCATGTCTCGCCCCTGCCCTGGGGGCTGGTCGTCTCGCCCCGGGAGGTCATTCGCCAGGACGCGTTCGTCACCCTGCGCCCCGATTTGACCCTCGACCAGCGCATTGCGCTCGAAGACCAGGTGGCCCAGGCCCTGAATGTCTCCACCCTGGTGGTGCCCGTGGGCGGCATTGGCACTTACCCCACCATGGTCATGCAAACCTCGGACCTGCGCTGGCAGATTGAAGTCGTGGCCCACGAATGGCTGCACAACTACTTCGACTGGCACCCCTTGGGCTGGCATTACGGCCGCGACCCCCAGGTGCGCACCATGAACGAAACCGCGGCCACCATCGGCGGGCAGGAGATTGGTCGCTTGGTGGTGGCCCGCTTCTACCCCGAGCTGGTGCCCCCGCCCCCGCCGCCGGCGTCTGGGGGAACCGGCTCCGCCGCGGCCGCGCCCGCGCCCCAGGACGAGCCGGTCTTCGACTTCCAGCGGGAGATGCGCATCACCCGGGAGCGGGTGGACCAGCTGCTGGCCCAGGGCCGGGTGGAAGAAGCCGAGGCCTACATGGAAGCCCGGCGGCAGGTGTTTTGGGAGCACGGCTATCGCATTCGCAAGCTCAACCAGGCCTATTTCGCTTTCTACGGCGCGTACGCCGATTCCCCGGCCGGGGGCGCGGCCGGCGAAGACCCGGTGGGCGCCGCGGTGCGGGAGCTGCGGGCCCGCAGCCCCGACATTGGCGCATTTTTGCGCCGCATCGCGTGGATGGGCTCCTTCGCCGATTTGCAGCGCGCCCTGGCCGAGCCGGAGGCGGTTCCCCATGAACCCTGAACGGGTATCGCTGCGCCAGCGGGTGGGCCTGCTGCTGACGGTGGTGCTGGCGCTGGTGGCCTGGGGCACTTTGGGCTACCGGCTGCTGGAAGGTTTCACCTGGACCGAAGCCCTTTACATGACCCTGATTACCCTCTCCACCGTGGGCTTTGGCGAGGTACGGCCCCTTTCCGCGGTCGGGCGCTGGTTCACCATGGGGCTGATTGTGCTGGGCGTGGGCACGGGCGCGTATGCCCTGGGCGCGCTCACCGAGTATATCGTCAGCGGTGAATTGCAAGGCACCTTGGCCCGGAGGCGACGCATGGCCACTTTACGCAAGTTGCGCAATCATTACATTGTGTGCGGCTGCGGCCGGGTGGGCGAGCAGGTGGCGCTGGAACTGCAGCGCCTGGGCTTGCCTTTTGTGGTGGTGGAACCCAACCCCGAGGCGCTGGAGCGCTGTCGGCAGCAGAATATGCTGTATGTGGAAGCCGAACCCACCGAAGACGCGACCCTGCAGGCCGTGGGCATCGAGCGAGCCCGGGGGCTGGTCGCGGTGCTGGATTCGGACGCCGATAACCTCTTCGTGGTGCTCACCGCCCGGGGCCTCAACCCCAACCTGACCATCGTGGCTCAGGCGGTTTCCGACAGTGCGGCGCAGAAGCTCTACCGGGCCGGCGCGGACCGGGTGGTTTCGCCCTATGCCATGGCCGGGCATCGCATGGCCGGGCTGCTGGTGCGGCCTTATGTGGTGGCCTTTCTCGACGCCACCCTGCGCAGCCCGGACCTGGAGCTGTGGCTGGAGGAAATTCGGGTGGCCGAGCACTCGCCCCTGGTGGGCAAGACTTTGGCCGAGGCCGACATTCGGGCCCGCAGCGGCGCGAATGTGTTGGCCATTGCCCGGGGCGACCGGCAGGTGGATTGGTCCCCCAAGCTGCGCATTCAGGCCGGGGATGTGCTCATCGTGCTGGGCCGGCGGGAGCAGCTTTTGGCCCTGGCCCGCATGGCCGGCGACGAGCGTTTGGCCCGGCTGTTGGGGCGGGCCGGCGAGCGGCGCTGGGCCCGGCGGTTCCCCCTGGACGCCCGGGGGCTGCTGCGGGGCCGCGGCGGGGCCCCCGGGGAGGAGGAGCCATGAGCGCGCCCGCGCCGGAGCTGCCCACCAACCCCTGGCAGGCGCTGCGGGCGGCGCTGCGCACCCTGTGGCAGCTGGCCCTCAGCGGCCCGCAGGGCAAACGGGTGGTGCGCCGTTTCGTGGGGTTGTACGCCGCGGTGGTGTTGGTGCTGGTGTTGTTGGGCCACGCGTTTTTGCTCATCTTCCTGGGCCTGCTGCGGGCCGCGTTTTTGGCCGCGCCCCTTTACCCGCGGGTGGCCCGGGGCCTGCGGCTCATCGGCTGGGAGGGCGCGGACGCGGTGCCCGAGGTGCCCAGCCGGTGGCGCGCGCTGCACACGGGCCTGTGGGTGGTGCTCATTGGGTTGGCCGTGACCGTGGGGGTGTATGTGCTGTTCACCCGGGGCTTTTGCGGCCAAAACTGGCTGTGCCTGCTGTTGGGGGCCGATTGAAAGCTTCAGGCGCGCGGTCGAGCCGTCGCGTGCTGCGCCGGTGGGATGAAGCCGCGGATGAACGACAGCAGGGAGCGGTCAGCAGGGAGCAGGGAGCGCGGGGTAGGGGCGGACCCGGCGGGTCGCCCGTCGCGGTAGGGCGCAGCGTGCTGCGCCGGGGGGATGAAGCCGCGGATGAAAAATAGCGGTCAGCAGACAGCAGACAGCAGGGAGCAACATGCGACCCCTGCCAACTGCAACCGCCAACGCCCCACTGCTCCCCGCTCCGTGTTCCCTGGGTCCCGGTGTGAGCCTTCACCCCAAAACCAAAGCGGCCCGCGCCTGCCGCAGTCCAAAAACGCGCGGCCCTCCGCCAACCCCCCACCCCCCACCCCCAACCCCCAACCACCAACCTCCAACTTCCAACCTCCAACTTCCAACCGCTAACTTCCAACCTCCAACCCCTAACCACCAACTTCCAACCCCCATCATGTCCCTTTGCCCAGACGCTTGAGGTTCCCTTCCACCCTGCGGATGTGGGGATGCCCCGGGGGCAGGGTCTTGCGGAGGATGGCTAAGGCCTGCTCGTGCAGCTGGCGGGCCCGGTCGTAGTCGCCCAGAGCCCGAAGCACCAGCGCCAGGTTGTTCAGGCTTTGGGCCACATCCGGGTGTTCCTCGCCGTAGATTTTGCGGCGGATGGCTAAGGCCTTCTCGAAAAGTTCGCGAGCCCGGTCGTAGTCGCCTAAGGCCCGAAGCACCGCCGCCAGGTTGTTCAGGCTTTGGGCCACATCCGGGTGTT
>JALSPJ010000140.1 GCA_026985995.1 Anaerolineales bacterium | reverse complement strand
AGGGGTTCAACCCTACGTCGGATAACAGCGAGCATCCCGTGGCTTTGCCGGGCAACAAACCTCAGGCCCTGCTGTATTACCTGGCCTGGAAGCAACAGCCTGTGGCCCGCGAGCGTTTGATGGCCTTGTTGTGGCCCGAAGCGCCGGCCGCCAAAGCCCGGGCCAGTTTGCGCAACGCGCTCTATCAGCTGCAGCGGCATTTGCCTCCCCAGGCCCTGGAAGTCGGGCGGCAGGCGGTGGCTTTGTCGGGCCGCTATCGCTGGGAAGTAGATTTGCACCAGGTGTTGGCTTTGCTGCAGCCTCCTTTGACGCCGGACAAAGTGCGGCAAATCATGGCCCTATATCGGGGTGATTTTTTGGAAGGGTTCCATGTCCCGCGGGCTGCGGAGTTCACCCATTGGGTCACTTCAGTGAGCCAGTGGCTGCGCACCCAGGTGCTGGACGCCTGTGACGCCGCGCTGCAAGAGGCCCTGCGCTACGGCCAATGGCCCCTGGCCGAAGACATCCTGCGCTTCATCGTGCGGCTGGAGCCCTGGCGCGAAGACTACCACGCGGGGCTGATTCGGGTGCTCATGTGGCAGGGGAAGTACACCGCCGCGCTCAAGCAATATCAGCAGTGCTGCCGCATTCTGGCCCAAGAGCTGCGTGTGGAACCCGACCCCGAAACCCGGGCCCTGGAAGCCGAAGTGCGCCGCCGCCGCCAACATCCGCCGCCCTTCGCGGTACCGCAGCCCCTGTTCCCCATCGTGGGGCGCGAGGAAGAGCTCGCGGCCCTGGCCGAGCGGCTTCATCAGCATCGCCTGGTGACTTTGGTGGGCCCCAGCGGCGCGGGCAAAACCGCCCTGGCCCTGGCCTTTGCCCAGCGCCACCGTCATCGCTACGCCCACGGCGTTTTCTTCTTTGCCGCCGACACCCTGCACGATGCCGCGGGCTTGGCCTTGCGCCTGGCGCGCGCCTTGCACCTGGTGGGGGAAACCGAACAGATTGCGTTGGCCGCGGTGCTGCGCGCGCTGCAAACCCGCGAAGTGTTGTTGCTCGTCGACGACCTGCCCGGCGACAGCGAAATCATACCCTGGTTGGAGGCCCTGCGCCGAACCGCGCCCCGGGTGCATCTCGTGGTCACCGCGGCCGCGCCTTTGGGCCTGCGCCACGAAAGCGTGTACGCGGTGCCGCCCCTGGCCGTGCCCCCCGACGCCCAACAGCAGCCGCCCCAGGCCTATCCCGCGGGGCAAATGCTTCTCACCTTGTGGGAGCGCTTCGTCCCCAGGCCCTTGCCCCAGGCCGAGGAACACCCCGCGGTGGCCGCGCTGTGCCGCCTGCTGGGCGGCAACCCCCTGGCCTTGGAGCTGGCCGCCATGCAGTTGCAGCAGCTTTCGCTGGCAGAGCTGCTGCATGTGTTGCAACGGGACCTGGATGTGCTGCAGGCGCCGTGGCCCCAAACGCCGGCCCGACATCGCAGCTTGCGCGCGTTGTTCGAGCATTTGTGGCGCACCGTGCCCGCCGGGCTGCAAGAGGCCCTGCGCGCGCTGAGCGTTTTTGCCGGGCCTTTCGACCTGGCAGCCGCCCAGGCCGTGGCCGACGTTTCCGCCCGCGACCTCGCGGCCTTGCAGAGCCGGGGGCTGCTGCGCCCAGTGCTCACCTGGCCCCAGGGGCGCACGCTCCACCGGGTGGCACGGCATTACCTGCAGCAGCCGCTGCAGCGCACCCAGCAGGAGCATCCCCTGGCGGCCCGCCACGCGCGGCATTATCTGGAGGGCCTGGCCCGCCGCGGGGTCGCGCCGCCGGGCTCCAAAGCCGAACACCTGGCGTGGCAGCACCAGCTGCCCAATATTCATGCAGCCTGGCGCTGGGCCATTCGCCACAACCGGTGGGACCTGCTGGCCCGGGCCGTGCGCGGGTTCCACGCGGTGCACGAAGCCCTGGGCCGTTATGCCGAAGCCATGGACGCGTTCCAACACGCGCTGGCGCGGCTGCAGGCCCAGGCTGCGCCGCGCCCCCTGGCCGCGCGGCTGCAAGGGCATCTGGCCGCGCTGGCCTTTCGCCGAGGCGAGGTGGAACAGGCCCGGCAATGGGCCCAACAGGCGCTGCAAAACCTGCCCCCCGACGGGCAAGATGCCCTCATGGCCCGCAATGTGTTGGGCGTGGCCCTGCTCCACACAGGGGATTTCGCGGCCAGCATCGAACACTTGCAGGCCGCGGTGCAGCAAGCCCGGGCGTTGGGCCTGACCCACGAGGCCATCAAGGGCCTCATCAACCTCAGCAGCGCGTATTTGCGCACCGGCCAATATCAGGCCGTGGCGCCCCTGTTGGAACAAGGCCTGCGGCTGTGCCGGGCCCACGGCGACACGCTGGGCGAAGGGTTCTTCTTGCTGCACCTGGGCACCCTGGCCATGTTGCAGGGCCAGCCGCAGCAAGCCGCGGCCCATCTGGAGCGGGCCCTGACCATAGGGCGCACCACGGAGGTGGTGCACATTCAGCTGCACGCGCTGCTGGGTCTGGCCACCCTGCAGGCCCTGGCCGCGGCTGACCCGGCGCGCCTGGCCCACCTGGCCGACGAAGCCGTGGCCCTGGCCCGTCAAGCCGGCGATGCCGTGGCCGAAGCCCGGGCCTTAGGCTGGCGGGCCTGGGCCGCGCAGCAGCAAGGGCACCCCGCGGACGCCTGGCGCGCCTTGCGCCAAGCCTGGGAGACCCTGGAGCCGCAGCCCACCTGGCCCACCCGGCTGCACCTCATGGCCGTCGCGGCGCACATGTGGGCCGCCCAGGGGGAACCGGCCCGGGCCGCGGCCCTGGCCCAATATGTGGCCGCACACCCGGCCACCGAAGCGCCCACCCGGGCCCGCGTGCAGGCCTGGCTGCGCGCCCACGGACAACCCCTGCCCGACCAGCTGCCGCCCCAGCCGCCCCCCATCTTCCCGGCGTGAGCCCCCCTGGCACTTGTGGTATCATCTGAATGTCGCCCGTACCCCCGGCGGACGGGACGACGCCCTGACTTCCCTTCCCTTTTCCACCCTTTCGACGGCCCCTACCCCATGACAAGGAGGGTACCGTGTCCACGCAATCTCCTTCCCCCAACCGTGACAAAGTGACCGTGCGTACCCTGCTGCGCAAAAAGCGCCGCGGGGAGCCCATCACCATGCTCACCGCCTACGACTACCCTTCGGCCCTGGCCGTGGACCGGGCCGGGGTGGATGTCATTCTGGTGGGCGATTCGTTGGGCATGGTCGTGTTGGGCTACGACACCACCCTGCCCGTGACCATGGACGACATGCTGCACCACGCCAAGGCCGTGGCCCGGGGCGCGCGGCGGGCCCTGCTGGTGGGCGATATGCCCTTCCTCTCCTATCAGGTTTCGGATGCCGAAGCCGTGCGCAACGCGGGCCGCTTTTTGCAAGAGGCCGGCATGGACGCGGTCAAGCTGGAAGGCGGCCGTGAGCGCCTGAGCACCATTCAGGCCGTGGTGCGGGCCGGCATTCCGGTGATGGGGCACTTGGGCCTCACGCCCCAGCGGGTGCACCAGCTGGGCGGTTTTCGGGCCCAGGCCACCACCGCGCAGGCCGCGGCCCGGCTGCTCGACGACGCGCTGCGCCTGCAAGACGCGGGCATCTTCGCCCTGGTGCTGGAAGCCGTGCCCGACGAAGTGGCCCAGGCCGTGACCGAGCGCTTGGACATCCCCACCATTGGCATCGGCGCGGGGCCCCATTGCGACGGCCAGGTGCTGGTCTTTCACGACCTGCTGGGCCTCTACGACCGCTTCACCCCCCGCTTTGTGAAGCAATACGCGCAGCTGCATCGGGTCATTCACGACGCGCTGCGGGGGTATGTGGACGATGTGACCGCGCGGCGCTTTCCGGCTCCCGAACACGGCCGGCCCATGAAGCCCGAACAGGCCGCGGCCTTTCGGCAATGGCTGCAGGCCTTCGATGCCCAACGCGGTGGGGGAACCGGCTCCGCCGCGGCCGGGGAGGCGCCCCATGGGCCGTGAGCCGTTGCTCATCTTGGGCACGGGCGCGCTGGCCGGGCTGTTCGCCGCCCGGCTGGCTGCCGCCGGCCACCCGGTGACCATGGCCGGCACCTGGCCCGCCGCGCTGCACGCGCTGGCCGCGCACGGGGTGCGTTTGGCGGAACCCGACGGCGCGACGCACGCCTTTCGGGTGCAGGCCCGGCATCGCGATGCCCTGACCCCGGGGCCCTGGGTCGGCGCGCTGGTGCTGGTCAAGGCCTGGCAAACCGAGGCCGCGGCCCAGACCGCGGCCCGGGCGCTGCCCCCGGAGGCCCCGGTGCTCACCCTGCAAAACGGCTTAGGTCCCCAGGCGGTGCTGCAACAGGCCCTGGCCGCGGACCGGGTGGTGGTGGGCGTGACCACTTACGCGGCCCGGGTGCGCGCACCGGGGTGGGTGCAGGCCACGGGCCAGGGCACGGTGGACTTGGCCCGACACCCGGCCGCCGGGTTTTGGCAGCGGGTGCTGCAGGCCGCGGGGTTCCAGGTGCGGGTGCACCCGGATGTACAGGGCTTGATTTGGGGCAAGCTGGCGGTCAACGCGGCCATCAATCCCCTCACCGCGCTGCTGGATGTGCCCAACGGCGCGCTGCTGGAGGACCCGGCCGCGCGGCTGTTCATGGCCCGGGCCGCGACCGAGGTGGCCCGGGTGGCGCGGGCCCTGGGCATCGCCTTGCCCTTTGCCGACCCCGCGGCCGCGGCCGAGGCCGTGGCCCGGCGCACCGCGGCCAATTCGTCGTCCATGCGCGAGGACCTGCGTCGCGGCGCGCCCACGGAAATCGACGCCATTTGCGGCGCGGTGGTGCGCGCCGGCCAGCGGGTGGGGCAACCCGCGCCCCTCAACGCGGCCCTGTGGGCCATGGTGCGCGAGCAGGTGGAACAAACCCAGGCCCGGCTCGACGAGACGCGCGCGGCCACGACCAGCCAGCCCGGCCCATAAAGGCGCCGCCCGCAGGGCGGCTTTCCCCAAAAAATAGATGATGCGCACCCCGGGCTCCGTTATAATAGAAGCAAGCCCGGATGGATGTTGCTCCCTTTATCTCCTCAAGGAGGTTTTTCTATGACCACGACCTTCATTCCCGTCGAGGTGCTGAAAGAGGCCCATCGGGTGTTGGCCGAGTATGTGTACGAAAAGCGGCCGGTGCAGCGGGGGTATGCCAACCGCACCCTGCACATCAACCTCGACACCATGAGCATCGAGGAGCGGCCCGTCACCGAGCAGATGAAGCAGATTTTCACCGGCGGGCGGGGCTTTGCCCTGTGGCTGGCGTGGAACGCGACCACCCCCGACACCCGTTGGGATGACCCCGAGAACCCCCTCATTATTGCCAACGGGCCCATTTGCGGGACCCTGTCGTATGCCGGTACGGGCAAATCGACGGTGGTGACCATTTCGCCGCTGACCGGCCTGGTGGTCGATAGCAATGTGGGCGGCATGTTCGCCACCTATCTCAAGGGCGCCGGCTTCGACGCGCTGGAAATCACGGGCAAGGCGGACCGGGATGTCATCATCGTCATCGACGGCGACACGGGCAAGGTGACCATCGAAGAGGCGTGGCTGGAAGAGCCTTACGCGCACCTGCTGAGCGAGACGCTGACCGAGATGTATGCCAAAAACGAGCGGGACAAGCGCAACATCTCGGTGGTGACCGCGGGGCCGGGGGCCAAGTACAGCCGCTACGGGATGCTGAACTTTTCGTGGTATGACCCCAAGCGCAAGAAGGTGCGCTACAAGCAGGCGGCCCGGGGCGGCACGGGCACGGTGTTCGTCGACAAGCGCCTCAAGGCCATTGTGGTGCGCTACACCGGCTGGAACGCACTCACCAGCAACGGCCCGGCCAAGCCCGAATTGTTGCGCAAGGCCAGCCAGCGCATCAACACCGAGATTTGGGAGCTGGACGACAAACAGAACCAGATGCGCAAGGTGGGCACGCCTTACCTGGTGGGCATCATGAACGACTATGACCTGCTGCCGGTGCACAACTGGCAGTATGGGCAGCACCCCGAGGCGGTCAAGATTTCCAAGCCGGTGTGGATTTCCCTGTTCACCCAGGGCGTGCCCGACGGCTGCCATTACGGTTGCCAGCTGTCGTGCTCCCACGCGGTGGACAATTTCCGGCTGCGCACCGGCCCCTTCAAGGGCCACCTGGTGACCGTGGACGGGCCCGAGTATGAGAACGCGGCCGGCCTGGGCGCCAATTTGGGCATTTTCGACCCCATGGCCGTGCTGGAACTCAACTTCTATGTGGATACCTACGGCCTCGACAGCATCTCCTTCGGCACGACCATGGCCTTTGTGATGGAGCTGTATCAGCGCGGCCTGCTCACCCGGGAGCAGGTGGGGGGCTTCGACCTCACCTGGGGCAACGCGGATGCGGTGCTGGAAGTGCTGCACCAAATCCCCCGGGGCGAGGGCTTTGGCCGCTTGGTGGCCATGGGCACCCGCTGGCTCAAGGACTTCTTCAGCCGGGTCTATGGCCTGGACCGGGCCTTTTTGGACGACATCGGCATGGAAGCCAAGGGCATGGAGTATTCCTTCTATGTGACCAAGGAATCCTTGGCCCAGCAAGGCGGTTATGGCATTGCCAACAAGGGCGCGCAGCACGACGAGGCTTGGCTCATCTTCATGGACATGGTCAACAACCAGATTCCCACCTTCGAGGACAAAGCCGAGGCGCTGCACTACTTCCCCATGTGGCGTACCTGGTTCAGCCTGCACGGCCTGTGCAAGCTGCCGTGGAACGACATCGAGCCCGCGGACAACGCCTATACCGACGAACCCCACAAGGTGCCCAAGCATGTGGAGAACTACTGCATGTTGCACGAGGGCGTGACGGGCATCCCGGTTACCGGCGCGGACCTGATTTTGCAAAGCGAGCGGGTGTACAACTTCCAGCGCATCTTCAACATCCGCCGGGGCTCGGGCCTGCGGGAGCACGACCGACCGCCCTACCGCTCCATGGGCCCGGTGACGGTGGAAGAATACGAAAGCCGCCGGGAGCGCTACGACAACCAGCTCAAGGAACTGGGCCACGACATCAAGGGCCTGAGCACCGAGGAGAAAATCGCGCTGCTGCGTCAGCACCGGGAAGCGCAATACGAAAGCCTGCTGGACGCGGTGTACGAACGCCGGGGATGGACCCAGCAGGGCATCCCCACTTTGGAGACGCTGCAACGCCTGGGGCTGGACCAGTTCCCCGATGTGGTGGAAGTGGTGAAGGACGCGCTGCGGCGCACGGGCGAATTGGCGGCCTGACGCGGGGCGCAGCCGACAGCCGCAACCATGCCGCGGGGCAGCCCAGGGGTTGCCCCGCGGTGTTTTTGGGGATGAAACCACGGAGCGAAAAAACCACGGATAAACGCGGATGAACGACAGCAGTCAGCAGACAGCAGGGAGCCGGTAGGGGCGCACGGCGGTGCGCCCAGGGGATGAAACCGCGGATGAACGCGGATAGACGCGGATAGGCGCGGATAAAGCGAAAAAACCACGGAAAAAAGTGGGAAATGGTAGGGGCGCAGGGCGGCGCGCCCGCCGCGACGGGCCAGGGCCAGGGCAAAATGGTACAATCAAGCCACCCCCTGCTCAGGAGGCGTTTGGTGACCGGGCCAGTGGTGATGTTGACCGACTTTGGCGCGTTGGACCCCTATGTGGGCATCATGCACGGCGTGCTGTTGCAACGGGGCTTTAACGGCCCGGTGGTGCATCTGAGCCACCACATCCCACCGGGGGATGTGGCCCGGGCCGCGTTCGTGCTGTGGCAAAGCGCGCCTTTCTTCCCGCCGGGCAGCGTGTTTCTGGTGGTGGTCGACCCCGGTGTGGGCACCCAACGCCGGGGCATGTTGCTGGAAGTGCACGGCCAACGCTTCGTGGGGCCCGACAACGGCGTGTTTTCCTACCTGCTCACGCCCCAGGCGGCCATGTGGGAGCTGCGCAACCCGGCGTACCGCCTGCCCCAAACCAGCACCACCTTCCACGGACGGGACATTTTCGCGCCGGCCGCGGCCCACGCGGCGTTGGGCGCGGCCGGGCACACCTTTGGGCCGCCCATCCTCGACCCGGTCACTTTGCCCCCACCGCCGTGCCGCTTCGTCGCACCCAACCGGGTGGAAGGGCGCATTCTGCACGCCGACCACTTCGGCAACCTCATCACCAGCCTGGGACGCCTGCGCCCCCGGCCCCAGGGCTGGCGTTTGGAACCCTGGCTGAACCAGGACGCACCCCGCGCCGTGCAGGTAGAGGGGGTGGTGCTGCCCGACGGCCGACGGGTGCCTTTGGTGCGCACCTTCGCCGATGTTCCGGAGGGTCAGGTGGCCGCGCTGGTGGGCAGCACGGGCCTGGTGGAAATCGTAGCCAACCGCGCCTCGGCCGCGGCGCTGACGGGCTGGCAGGGCGGCGAAGCGGTAGCCCTGCAGGTCACGCCATTGCCGCCCGACGAGGCAGCGGAGGCCGAACCATGAGCCGCCAGGCACGCGGGGCCGCGCGCCTGGCCGGGCGGTGGTTTGCGGCCTGGTGGGTGGCGGTGGCCCTGGCCGCGTTGTTGAGCGCCTGGCCCTGGGGTGCGCTATGGGCCGCGCCCTGGCAGGGCCTGCTGGCGCTGTTGGCCCGCGGCGGCCTCGCGCCGCCCCGGCCCGTGGCCGAGGGCCTGCTCACCGGCGGCACGGTGGGTTTGCCCTTGGGTCTGCTGCTGGGCGGTCTCCACCTGTGGGCCGCAAGGCCCCGGTTACCAGCACGACCGCGGCGCTGGTGGCCCATGGCCTATGGCCTGGCCTGGAGCGTAGCCCTGGCCCTGGTTTGGGCCTGGCTGGCCGGGCAGGAGCCGCCAGGCCCCACCGGCGGCGCGGCCTGGGGCGCAACCGCGGCCCTGGCCGTTGTGCTGGCCGCGGCCCACCCCCTCACCTGGAACCTGCCCCGCCGCGGCCGCGCACGCTGGCTGGTCGGCGCGCTTGGGGGCCTGGCCGCCTTTGCCCTGCTGGCCCTCACCCCTCCGCCCACGGTGGTGCGCTGGTGCGATGTCGCCGGGAGGGAACGCCTGTGCCTTTTGCTGCTGGCCCCGGCCCTGGCCGCGGCCCTTTCCTTCGTCGGCCTGCAAACCGCGCTGGAGGCACGCGCATGAGCCACGACGATGCCTGGTTCCCCCACTTGCTGGCCGATTTTTTGGAACCCCCCGTGTGGACCGTGCAGCAGGTGACCGCCTATGTGCAAGACCTGCTGCGCGAGGCCGATGATTTGCAAGATTTGTGGGTGCGGGGGGAAGTGACCCAGGTGTCGCAACCCCGTTCGGGCCATTTGTACTTCACCCTCAAGGAAGGCGACGCGGTGCTGCGCTGTGTGATGTGGCGGCCGCGGGTGCAACGCCAGGCCCGACGCTTTTTGCCCCAGCCCGGACAACGCATCGAAGCCCATGGCTATGTGGATGTATACCCGGGAGGCGGCACCTATCAGTTTTACGCCGATGTGCTGCGCCCCGCCGGCGAGGGGGAAGCCTATGCCGCGCTGCTGCGCCTGAAGGCCAAACTGGAAGCCGAGGGCCTGTTCGCGGCCGAACGCAAGCGGCCGCTGCCGCGCTTTCCCCGGCGCATTGGCGTGGTCACCTCGGCCACCGGGGCCGCGCTGCGCGACATTCTCAACACCCTGCGCCGGCGTTACCCCCTGGCCGAAGTGGTGCTGGCCGCCAGCCCGGTGCAAGGCGCGGATGCACCCCAGGCCCTGGCCCGCGCGCTGGCGCGCCTCAACCGCGCGGCCCGGCCCGATGTCATCATCCTGGCCCGGGGCGGCGGCTCGGCCGAAGATTTGGCCGCCTTCAACGCGGAAGAAGTGGTGCGCGCGGTGGCCGCCTCCGAAGCGCCGGTGGTCACCGGCGTGGGCCACGAGACCGATACCACCCTGGTCGACTTCGCGGCCGACCGCCGCGCGCCCACGCCCACCGCGGCCGCGGAGGTGGTTTCGCCCCACCAGGACGACCTGCGCCGCGAGCTGGCGCAGCTGGAAGCCCGCCTGCGCCGACACATGGCCCAGGCGCTCATGCACGCGGACCTGCGCTTGACCCGAGTCGAGCGCGCGCTGCTGCGCCAAGCCCCCCACGCGCGGCTGCAGGATTACCGCCTGCGGCTGGCTTACGCCGCCCGGGGGCTGCCCCGCGCCCTCCAACAGCAGCTGCGCGGCTACCGGGCCCGGTTGGACGCGGCCGCGCGGCGTTTGCCCCAGGCCATGGCCCGGCGCCTGGCCGCGACCCGGGCGCACCTGACCGCCCTGGAAGCCCGCTTGCGGGCCGCGCATCCCTTGGGGCCGTTGCAGCGGGGCTACGCGCTGGTCACCGACGAGACCGGTCGGGTGCTGCGTGACGCCGCGCAGGTGCGCGTGGGCCAACGCATTCGGGTGCGCCTGGCCCGAGGTTCATTCCACGCCCGGGTCGAGGCGCGCGGCGACGACGGTTCCCCCCAACCCCCCACCCCAACGGAGGAAGCGGCCTGATGGACATCCCTCAGGACATCGCCAACCTGCCCTTTGAGCAAGCCCTGCACGAATTGGAGGACATTGTGCGGGCCCTGGAGCAAGACGAACGCCCGCTGGAAGAGGCGCTGGCGCTCTTTCGCCGGGGGCAGGCGCT
>JALSPJ010000139.1 GCA_026985995.1 Anaerolineales bacterium | reverse complement strand
AAACCGGCCAACAGGCGTTCCTCTTCAGGGGACAAGGTCAAAGCCCGCAAAGGCTGCCCGTCGTTCAGGGCCGCGTGCAGGCGCTCGAACAGGGCCTGCTCCCGGGCAATCTCGGCCTTAGGCCGCGCGCCTTTCTGTCGCTCTTCCGCCAGGCGGGCCAGCCGGCGCTCCACCGTCAGCAGGTCGTGCAGCAGCAGTTCCTGTTCCAGCGCGTCCATGTCCCGAGCCGGTTCCACCTGGCCCGCGGGATGGGGCACCTGGGGGTTGTCGAAAGCCCGTACCACATGCACCAGCGCGTCCATTTGGCCCAGCAAGTTGCGCAGCGGGCCGGGCAGCTCACCGCCGGGCTCGCCGCTCAGGCCGGCGATGTCCGCGTAGGTCACTTTGGCGTAAGTGCGCTTGCGGGAGCGAAACCGCTCGGCCAGGGCATCGACCCGGGGGTCGGGCACATCGACCACCGCGGTGTGCACCTCGAAGCGCGCGCCCGTCATGGTGAGGGGATAATCGCTGCCTGTGAGCGCGTTGAACACGGTGGTTTTGCCGCTTTGGGGTAAACCGACCAAACCCAGTTGCATGTTGTCCACCTCCCGGGGGTTCGGGCTTCGGCCCGGTAGAGTGTACCATAAAGGGGGAAGTTGGTGGATGGTGGATGGTGGGGGCGGGAGTTGGCGGGTGGAAGTTGGCGGTTCCTGACAATCCTCAAGGGCGCGGGCGGGGCAAGTATGTTATAATGGCTGCGTGTGATACATGGGCGCAAGGTAACTTAGTTATAACCCCAACTGCTCTCCCTCGTTACGCGTCCGGCCACCCGCATCCCCAAAAAAGGAGGTCCAATGCGCATCTGTACGGCTCCGCCCGGTAGTGGTGAAGTCGTCCTGGGATATACCCTTCCCGACTTGCTGGACGAAGCCTGTCAGCGCAATCCCAACCCCCGGGCGCTCAATGTGCGCCGCGATGGTCGTTGGGTGTCGTATTCCACCCGCCAATTTCGCGAAGATGCCGAAGCCATTGCGGCCGGGCTGCGCCGTTTGGGCCTGGCCACCGAAGACCGGGTGGCGCTGTTCATGTACAGCGACCCCGACTTCGTGCGCGTCGACATGGGCGCGCTCATCGCCCATTTGGTCGATGTGCCCCTCTACCTCACTTACGCACCCGACCTGCTGGTCTATGTGATGAACCACGCGGAGGCTCGGGTGCTTTTCGTTTCCGACGGCGAATTGCTGCAGAAAATCTGCCCCTTGCTGCCGCAAATGTCCTTTGTGCAGCATCTTGTCATCGCCCGGCCGCCGGAAGACTGGAGCGAACGCCAAAAGCGGCTGCCCCAGGGCGTGCAAGCCCTTACTTTGGACGAGCTCATGGCCCGGGGGCGCGAGGTGCTGGAACAAGACGCCGGTCTCATCGGCCGCCTCAAGGCCGGCATCGCGCCCGACGACATCGCTACCATCATCTACACCTCGGGCACCACGGGGCTGCCCAAAGGGGTCATCCTCAGCCACCAAAACCTTTCCTTCAATGTCAAATCCGCATTCGGCGCCATGCGCCGCTGGTTCGACGGCCCCAACGAGGTCATCATTTCCTTCCTGCCCCTCACCCATGTGTTCGGCCGCATGATGCAATACGGCTACATGAACCTGGGCGCGGCCGTGTACTTCGTCCATCCCCGGGAGCTGGTGGACAACCTGCCCGAAGTGCGGCCCACCATGTTCGCCACCGTGCCCCGGGTGCTGGAGCGCATCTACGAGGGCATTTTGCGCAAGGTGGACGAAATGCACGGCGTCAAGCGGGCCTTGTTGCAGCGCGCCATTCGCCTGGCCCAGCGTTATCGGGTGGGGGAACCCCTGCGGGGCCGGGACGCGCTGGAGCACAAGCTGCTGGACCGCCTGGTTTACAGCAAATGGCGGGAAGTGTTGGGCGGCCGGCTGAAATATGCCATCTCGGGCGGCGCGGCCCTGCGGCCCGACCTGGCCCACTTCTTCGCGGCCGCGGGCATCATCATCCTCGAGGGCTACGGCCTCACCGAAACCAGCCCGGTCATCGCGGTCAACCGCTACGATTCCTTCCGCCCCGGCACCGTGGGCCCGCCCATCCCCGGCGTGGAAGTGGCCATCGCCGACGACGGCGAAATCCTCACCCGGGGCCCCCATGTGATGAAAGGGTACTTCAAGAACCCCGCGGCCACCCGGGATGTCATCGAGCCCGATGGCTGGTTCCACACCGGCGACATTGGCCAGCTGGACCCCGACTGCTATTTGCGCATCACGGACCGCAAGAAGCACCTCTTCAAGCTCTCCACGGGCAAATATGTGACGCCCCAGCCCATCGAAGACGCGTTGCGGGCTTCCCCCCTGGTGGACCAGGCGGTGGTGGTGGGCGAAGGGCGCAAGTTCGCGGCCGCGCTGGTCTTCCCCAACGAAGCGGCGCTGCGGGCCTTCGCGGTGCAAAAAGGCTTAGACGCCCAAATGCCCTTGCTGGAACTCCTGCAGCATCCCCTGGTGGTGCAAACCTTCCAGGACCTGGTAGCCCAGGTCAACAGCGGCCTACCCCGCTGGAGTCAGGTGCGGCGCTTTGCCCTGCTGCCCGCAGCCCTCACCGTGGACAACGAAATGCTCACCCCC
>JALSPJ010000138.1 GCA_026985995.1 Anaerolineales bacterium | reverse complement strand
CACGGCCTGGCCCTGCGCGTCGCCTTCTACTTCCACCCGCACCAGCGCGATGTCTCGCTCGTGGGCCGCGTACTGCAACTGGGGTTCCAGCAGGGCCTGCAAAAAGCGCCGGGGCGCGATGGCCGCATCGTCCACCATCAGGGGCTGGTCGTCCAAAAAGCCCAACTGACTCCACGCGCGCCACAGCGCGCAATGCCCGGGCCAGCGCAGCGAAAAGCGCCCGGCCTCACACACCTGGCCCGTCAGGCCTAAGGCGTCCAGGTAGCGGGTCACATCGCCGTTGGGGTAGGCTTCCATCTCGCCCAAGGCGGGCATGACATAGCGAAAACAGTGCTCGGGGGCGAACAGGGCCTCGGGGGGAACCGACACCGGGCGGCCGGCGCGCACCACCCGGGCCGGGCGGCGATACGCGGCCAGCACCCCGGCAAAGGTCCACGAAATCTTGTAGCGCAGCGGCGGCGTCGCGGCCTGGGGCTCGGGCACGCCCGCGCCGAACACCCGCCACACCCGCACCCGTTCCAGCCCGCGCAGCAAATGCTGCGAAAGCAACAAATCCAGGCCCGGGTCGAGGCCCATTTCGGGCAGCAGGGCCACCCCCCGGGCCGCGGCCTGGTCGGCCAGCGCGCGCAGCGCGGGCATGGGGTACGACGCATCCACATAGTGCACCCCGCGGGCCACCGCGGCCTCGGCCACCGCGGCCCGTTGCTCCGGCGGAACCAACGCCACCACCGCGGCCAGGTCGTCTTCCCAGGCCGGCGCAAAGGCCTCGGCCGCGCGGCCGGCATCGGCTTGCAGCACCCGCAGCGCCGGCGACGGTTCCCGCGCCTGCAACGCGGCCAGGGCCTCACCGCGCACATCGGCCACCCACACCCGGCCCACGCGCGGTTCCCGCAGCAAAAAATGCACGGCCGCGGCGCCTTGCAGCCCCGCGCCCACCACCAGAATGTTCACCGTTGGACGCATGGCACACCTCACCGAGGGGAACGCACCCGCCACAAATACAGACGATACAGCCAGGGCCGGTAGACCCGGTCCCACGGGCCCAAGGCCCGCCGCACCTGCCCACCGAAGCCGCGCTTGAAGCGATATACCCCCCACAGCCCATCCCGGCGTTGGGTGAATTGGGCTTCCAGCTGCGCCTCGTCCGCGTCGGGAATGCCCCACAGGTCGTATTCCACCGCGCCCTGGGCTTTGGCCCAGCGCATGGCTTCCCACTGCAGCAAATAGGTGGGCATACGGTTGCGGTGCCGGTTGGACGACGCGCCGTAGAAATACCACGCCCGGGGCCCCCGGCGAAAGACCATGAGCGCGGCCAGGGGCTCGCCTTCATATTCGGCCACCAGCAGCTGGGCCTGGCCCCGGGGGTGAAACAGGGCATAGGCCCGCCGGTAGTAGGCCCGGGGGTGCAGGGGAAACCGGTCCCGTTGGGCCGTGACCTGCAGCATGTCGTAGAAGCGGTCCACATCGTCCCAGGGACGCACGGTCACACCCTTGCGGCGGGCCAGGCGGATGTTGTAGCGGGTTTTCTGCTTCATGCGGGCCAAAAGCTCGTCTTCGTCGGGCCGCAGGTCAATCACGATGGTGCGGGGGGGCTGCACGCTGTGGGGCGAGGGGCGGAAGCCTTGCGGGGGGGCCGTGCGCCAGGCCGGGGGAGCCTGGTCTTCCCACAGGTCGGGTTCCACCTTGAGGAAGACCGCGCGACGGCGGCGGGCTTCGGCGTCGATGCGCTGCCACAGGGCCGGGCTCCAGGGGCCTAAGGGGCCTTTGGGCACATAGCCGAAGGAAAAGCCCAACGGCAGGGCCTTCCAGAGCACCAGCGCGGCCGCGTCGTCGACCACGAAGGGCGTGGCCTGCCAGCCGAACTCGGTTTTGAGCCGGGCCCAGGCCGCGGTTTGCAGCACATGGGCCGCGGGGAAGCGTTGGTCCACCAGGGCCTCCCAGGCCGCCAGGGACCAGGGGCCCTCAGTCATGCCAGGCCTCCCACACCGCCTGCAGGGTCGCCTCGGGCACGGTGAGGCCCGTTTGCACCTGCCCCACCGCGAGGGGCAGCGCGAAGCGCACCTGCCGGGCGCGGCGTTTTTTGTCGTGCTGCAGCGCGTGGCGAAAGGCGCGCCATCCCACTTCCGCGGGAATGCGGGTAGGCAGGCCCAGGCCGTGCAGCCAGGCCGCCACCTCGTAGGGCCAGTTGCGGGGGGCCAGGTTCAGGGCCGCGGCCAGCGCGGCTTCCACCACCAGCCCCACGGCCACGGCCGCGCCGTGCGGGTAGGCGTAGTCCAGCGCGGCTTCGATGGCGTGGCCCACGGTGTGCCCGGCATTGAGCTGGGCCCGCAGGCCCTGGCGTTCGTAGGGGTCCTGGTTGACGATGCGCACCTTGACGGCCACCGCGCGGCGCACCAGCGCATCGGCGCGGCGTTGCAGGGCCGGCAGGCCTTCTTCCACCCAGGCGAGCAGGGTGGTGTCGCCGGCGATGAGCGCGTGCTTGACCACCTCGGCCAGGCCATAGCGCCAGTGCTCCGCGGGCAAAGTGCGCAGCAGGTTGGGGTCGGCCAGCACCGCGCGCGGGGGGTGGAACGCGCCGACCAGATTTTTGCCCTGGGGCAGGTCGATGCCGGTTTTGCCGCCCACGGCCGCGTCGACCATGGCCATGAGGGAAGTGGGCAGATTGACCCACGGCAGGCCGCGCATGTAGGTGGCCGCGGCGAAGCCGGCCAAATCGCCCACCACGCCGCCGCCCAGGGCCAAAACCAGGCTGCTGCGGTCCAGGCCGGCGGCGAACCAGATTTCCCACACCTGGGTGAGCGGGCCTAAGGTCTTGCTGGCCTCGCCTGGGGCCAACACATGCACCGAGGCCTCGGGGCCTAAGGATTCCAGCGTGCGCAGCAGGGCCGCGGCGTGAAAGCCGTGCACATGGCGGTCGGTGAGGATGCCCAGCGCGGTGGGCATGGGGTGCAGCCAGGGGCGCAGCGCGGCGGCCCAATCGTAGGCCATGCCGGGCCGCACCCGCAGGTCGTAAGCCGGGCCCATGCCCCGCAGGCGGAATGCGCCCCAGGCGATTTGCGCTTCCCAGGCCACGGCTTCGGGGGACGCGTCGTCGGCGTTCACCTGGCGCGGGAAGGAGGCGTAATGCTCGGCCCGGCCGCGCAGCAGCGCGTGCAGGGCTTCGGCGCTGGGGGCCAGGGGACGCCCGCCGGGCTGCGCGGCCTGACGGGCCACTAAGGTTTCGGGCCGGGCCGTGAGCAGGGCCACCACCCCGGCCTGCTGCGCCAGGCGGCGGTTGGCCGGGTCGAGCAACGCGCCGCCGCCCAACGCCACCACCGCGCCCCGGGTGCCGCGATAGCGTTCGACGACCTCCCGCAGGGCCGCGGCCTCCCGCTGGCGAAAGCCGGCTTCACCTTCTGCGGCGAACAGCGCGGGAATATCGCGCCCCGCGGCCCGGGCGATTTCGGCGTCCAAATCCACGAAAGGCAGGTCCAACGCCTGGGCGGCCACCTGGCCCACCGTGCTTTTCCCCACTCCCGGGGGGCCATACAAGAAGAACAACGACGACATGGCGACCTCTCGCAAGGCGATGAAAACAACGGGCTTTAGATTGTACCGCAAAAAATGGGCCGCGCGCCGGTTTCCTCCCTCGCGTAGCGTCGACTTGGGGCCCGGGCTGCGCGCGGCCTCTCCCGGTGGGCCTCCCCTTCCCACGGTATAATACCCGCATCCTTTGGCCTTGTGAGGCGCATGATGCCTGCTACCCTTCCGCCCTTTCCTCCACGTGCCGTGCGCCTGCTGCGGGCGCTCACCGAAGCCGTCGCGGTCTCGGGCGCGGAGGGCCCGGCCCGCCGCCTGGTGCGCCGCGCCCTGCGGGATTTCGCCGACCGCATCACCACCGACAGCATGGGCAACCTCTTCGTCCACCGCCCGGCCGAGGCCCACCGCAGCCAACGCCCCCTGCGGGTCATGCTGGCCGCGCACCTGGACGAAGTGGGCTTCATGCTCACCCAGCGCACGGGACCGGGCCTTTACCGCTTTCGGCCCGTGGGTGGCCTGCAACCCGCCACCGCCTTGGGGCAAAAAGTGTGGGTTGGCCCCGAGCGCCGGGTAGGCGTCATCGGCAGCGCGCCCGTGCACCTGCTCAAGGGCGGCGCGCGCCTGCCCGCCTGGGACGATTTGCGCATCGACTTCGGGCCCCACGACCCGCCCGCGACCCCTGGCCAGTACGCGGCCTTCGCCACTCCCTTTCGCCGGGAAGGCGACACCATCTTCGCCAAGGCCTTAGACGACCGGGTTGGCGTGGTCACTTTGGTGGAACTGGTGCGCCACGCGCCGCCCCACCTGGACCTGTGGGCCGTCTTCACCGTGCAAGAGGAAGTGGGCCTGCGGGGCGCACGTATCGCGGCCCACGCGCTGCAGCCCGACCTGGCCATCGCTTTGGACTGCACCCCGGCCCGCGACTTCGTGGGCCCCGACGGTCGGCCCTACCCCTTCCCCAACACCCGCTTGGGCCGGGGCCCGGCCCTCTACCTGGCCGACCGCCGCACCATCTCGGACCCGCGGCTGGTGCGGCACTTCCGCACCGTGGCCGAGCGCTACGGCCTGCCTTATCAGCTGCGTCAGGCCGGGGGCGGTTCCACCGACGCCGGGGCCATGCACATCCAGGCCGCGGGCATCCCCAGCCTGTCGGTGTCGGTGCCCGCCCGGGGGCTACACAGCCCCGTGGCAGCCATGCGCTACGCCGATTGGCGGGCCGCGTTCCACTGGCTGTGGGCCGCGCTGCAGGCCCTCACCCCCGCCGTGTTGGAGCAAACCCCATGAAACTCGACGATTTTTCGGCTTTGCTGCTGGAATTGAGCCGCATCGACGCGCCGCCGGGCTACGAAGCCCCGTTGCGGGCCTGGCTGCAGGCCCATTTGCCCGCCGGCGCGACGGCCCGGGTCGATGGGTTGGGCAATCTCATCGTGCTGCGGGAACCCGACCGTCAACCCCGGGCCGTGGTGGTGGCCCCGCTGGATGAGGTGGGCTTTCTGAGCCAGGAGGGGCCGACGCAGGGGTGGGTGCGCCTGGCACCCTTGGGCCCCGCGCCCCTGCCCGGCCCCGCGGGGGCGCGCGTGCGTTTTGCCAACGCCGCGTTGGGTGTGTTGGTGCGGGAACCCCACGCCTCGGACGACGCGGGCTGGCGGGGCTGGCTGTGCGATGTGGCCGCGGCGTCGGTTCCCGTGGGCACCCCCGGCGTGTGGGATGCTGCCCCCGTAGCGCGGGCGGGCCGGGTGTGGGGCAAAGCCTTGGGCGTGCGGGCTGCGTTGCTGGTCGCGCTGTGGGCCCTGCATCATGCGGAACCCGCCCACCCCACGGCCTGGGTGTTCGCCGCCCGGGAGCAGGTGCCCGGCCACGGCAGCGCGCCGGCCGCGTTTGGCCTGCAGCCCGCCTGGGCTTGGCGGGTGATGCCCGCCCCCGCGGGGGACCTGCCCGGCCAACGGGTGCCTGGCCCTGGGGTGGGCCGCGGCCCCGCGGTGCGCCTGCGCGAGTGGGGTCGGGCCGCGGACCCGCGGCTGGTGCAGGCTTTGCAGCGCGCCGCGGCTCAGGTGGGCTTCACCCCCCAGGCCGAGGTGCCCCCCGACCGGGAGCCCAGCTGGGCTTCGTTGCCCCTGGTGGCCGCGGGGTTGCCCACCGCTACCCTCAGCCTGCCCGTGCGTAATTTGCACGCCGCGCACGAAAGTGTGGCCCTGGACGACCTCACCTTAGCCGCCCGCTGGCTGCGCCAGCTTTTGGAGGCCCCCGGTGACCCCCTGGCGTAGCGTGTGGTTGGCCGTGGGGCTGCTGGCGGCCCTGCTGGTGGGTTGCGCATCCGCGCCCAACTTGGCCGGTCTGCCCGCAGCGCCCCCCACGCCCGCCGCGGCCCAGGCTTCCCCCACCGCGACCCAAGCGCCCACGCCCACGCCCGGGCCGCCCACCGATTTGCGCCTGTGGGTCGCGGCGTCCCTGGGCCCCGAGGCCCGTCCCGAAGCCTGGAAGATTTTGCAGCGCGCCCGGGACGAGTTTGCCCTGCAGCACGGCGTGACCCTGGAGCTGCGCGTCAAACCCGATTGGGGCCCGGGTGGCGTGCCCGAAGCCGCGTTGTGGGCCCGCACCGCGGCCCCCGATGCCGCGCCCGATTTGATTCTCGCGCCGGTGGATGTGCTGGAAGCCGCGCGCGCCAAGCGACGCTGGCCCCCGCTGGAGCCCGCGGTCGCGGTCGGCGGGTGGTATCCCTTTGCCGCGCAGGCCGTGTTGGACCACGACCGTCCCTTCGCCTATCCCGTGGCCGCCGAAGCGCCGGTGCTGGCCTGGCCGGCCAGCGTGGAGCCGCCCCTGCCCACCACCTGGGAGGAATGGGCCGCCAGCCCTGTGCCCTGGACCTGGGCCGCGCGCGACCCCCGGGCCTGGAGCGCCTGGGCCCTTTACCTGGCCGCCGGTGGTCGGCCGGGTTCGGTCGTCAGCCCCCGCCTGGTGCAGGCCGAACCTTTGGCCGCGCTGCTGGAATTTTTGGTCCAGGCCCGCTGGAACGACGCGCTGCGCACCGACGCCCGGCTGTGGTATGACATGAACGCCCTGTGGAGCGGTTTGCAGGGCGAAGGTATTGGGTTGGTGGTGTGGAGCGCGGCGGTGGTGGGGGAAGACGGCTGGCAGTGGGGGCCGTTGCCCGGCCCTGAAGGCCCGGGGCCGTTGATGATGCGGGTGTATGCCTGGGCCGTGCTGACCGAAGACCCGGCCCGACGAGACCTGGCGTTGGCCTGGCTGAGTCGGGTGACGGCCGCGGGGTGGAATGGGCCCTGGGCCCGGGCCGCGGGCCTGTGGCCCACCACTTCCGCGGGGCTGCAGCAAGGTTGGGGCGCGGCCCAGGCCCGGGCCTGGGAACCCTGGCTGCAGCGGGCCCAGCCCGCGCCGCCTTTGGCCGTGCGGGAGGCCGCCGCGGCCGCGTTGCGGCGGGCCGTGCTGCAGGTGTTGGACGGTGTTTCTACCCCGCTGGACGCGGCCGCGCAGGCGCTGCTGGCGCTGGGCGTGCCCGAAGCCCAGGCGACGCCCGGCCCCACGCCCCAGGCTACGCCTTGACCCGCGCGGCCTCCCACAGCCACACGCGCACCGTGCGCCGGCCCCAGCGAAACGCGCCGTGTTCCAACACCTGTGCGGCATAGGCCTGAGGAACCTCGACCCAGGAAGCCTGGGCGCCGATTTGAATGCGGCCGATGACGCGGCCGGGAATTTGCGCCTGATAGGCCAGGGTGCCCACCACATCACCGGGGCGCAGGCCGTGCTCCCGGCCGGCCGCGAAGCCCAGGCGCACCATGTCGGCTTCGGGCTTGCGGCTCCGTTCCCGGCGGGGGCGCGGGCCGCGCGGCGAGCGGCGCGCGTCGGGCGCCGGTTCCCCCAGAGGCAGAGGCTGGAGCCGGGGCTCGTGGGCCTGGGCCAGTTGCAGCGCGGCCAAGGTGATGGTCAGCGGGTCGTGGCCGGCTTCCACCAGCGCGTGCAGCACCTGCCGGGTTGCGGCGGTGGCCGGGCTGGGGTTTTGCAGCGCGGCTTCTAAGCGTTGCTGCAGGCGCGCTTGCCGGGCCCGGGCGATGTCCCGCTCCGAGGGCAAGGGCGCGAAGGCAATACGCTGCCGCACCCGGCGCTCGATGCGCTTCCACAGGCCCTTTTCGCGGCGGGTGACCAGAGACCAGGCGACGCCGGTTTTACCGGCCCGGGCCGTGCGTCCCACCCGGTGGATGTACACTTCGGGGTCCAAGGGCAGGTCGTAGTTGACCACATGGGAAACCTGCGCGATGTCGAGGCCGCGCGCGGCCACATCGGTGGCCACCAGCAGGTGCACCCGACCCTCGCGTACCGCGGCGAAGACTTCTTCACGCGCGGCCTGGCTCATGTCGCCGTGCAGGGCCGCGGCCGGCCAGCCGTGCTCGTTGAGGGCCTGGGCCAGTTCCCGGGTGGTGGCCCGGGTGCGGCAAAAGACGAGGCCCGTGGTGACGGGGTGCGCGGCCAGCAGACGGGTGAGCGCGGCCAGTTTATCGCGCGGGTGAACCCAAAACGCGGTTTGGGTCACGCCCTGGGCCGTCACTTCGGTGGGCCGAATGGCGATGTGCTGCGGCTGGCGCATGTAGCGGCTGGCCAGCTGCCGCACGGCCGGCGGCAGGGTGGCCGAAAACAGCGCGGTCTGGCGGCTGGCAGGGGTGGCTTCCAGCAACGCGGTGATGTCGTCGATGAAACCCATGCTGAGCATTTCGTCGGCTTCGTCGAGCACCACCCAGCACACGCGTGTCAGGTCCAGCGCGCCCCGTTGCAGCAGGTCGAGCAGGCGGCCCGGGGTGCCGACCACCACCGCGGCCCGGCCCCGGCGCAGGGCCCGCAGCTGGGGGCCGTAGCCCTGGCCGCCGTACACGGGCACGATGGGCACCCCCAGCCCCCGGGCGTAATCCCGCAGGGCCTGGGTGACCTGCAAGGCCAGCTCCCGGGTGGGGGTGACGATGAGGGCCTGCACATGGGCGGCCGCGGGGTCCATGCTTTGCAGCAGGGGCAGGCCGAAGGCCGCGGTTTTGCCCGTGCCGGTTTGCGAGCGGCCCAGCACATCGTGCCCGGCCAGCAGCAGGGGAATGGCTTGACTTTGGATGGGGGTGGGCTCGGTGTAGCCCAAGGCTTGCAGGTTGGCCGCCAGGCGCGGTTCCAACCCCAAGGCGCGAAAAGCGTCGGTCATGGCGAGGCTCCTTTCGAGCGGGGGGAGGAGCCTCGGCCATCGGCCAGCAAAAAAGGCGGCCTTTCGCCGCCCGGGGAAGACGACCATGGGGCTCCGTGAAAAAGCAACGGGCTGTATCATACCACACTTTGGGCCCGGTCGGCGCGTCAACTTCGTGAAAAAACGCGCAAAAGCGGCCCCAAAGCGCCGGGCTTTGCGGTACAATACAACTATGATGTGGCCCCATGCTGTTCCCCTGGTGGATTATGTACTGGTCGGGCATTTGACCCTGGACCTGTTGCCCGACGGTTCCTCGCGGCCCGGCGGCACGGTGGCCTATGCCGCGCTGACCGCGCGGCGCCTGGGCCTGCGGGTAGGGGTGGTCACGGCCTATCGCGGCCCGGCCGACTATGCGGCCCTGGAAGCCGAGGGCGTGTGGGTCACCGGTGTAGAAACGCCCACCCTGACGACTTTTCGGCTGGAAGAAACCGACGCGGGGCGGGTGTTGCGGCTGACCGCGCGCGGGCCGCAGCTGCACCCGTATCATGTGCCCCAGGCGTGGCGCACCGCGGCCATCGCCCACCTGGCCCCGGTGGCCCAAGAGGTGGAACCGGCCGTGGTGCAGGTCTTCACCCGGGGGATGGTGGCGCTCACGCCCCAGGGGTGGCTGCGGGAGTGGGATGCCGAGGGGCGGGTGCGGCCGGGGCCCTGGCCCGAGGCCGCGTATGTGTTGCCCCGCAGCGCGGCCGCGGTGGTGAGCGAAGAGGACCTGGGCCGCGACCCCAATCGCATCGCGGAACTGGCCCGGCAATGCCGGGTGCTGGTAGTCACCCGGGGCGCGGCCGGCGCGGACCTGTACTGGCAGGGCCGGGTTTACCACCAGGACGCGCCCCAGGTGCCGCTGGTCGACCCCACCGGCGCGGGCGATATTTTCGCCGCGGTGTTCTTCGCCCGCCTTTATTGGACGCGCGACCCCGTGGACGCGCTGGCGCGGGCCACCTGGCTGGCTTCTCAATCGGTCACCCGGCCGGGCCTGGCCGGTGTGCCCACCGCGGAAGAAATCGAAGCCGCGTTGGGCGTGCCGCGCCCCATTCCCCCCGGCCTGTGAGGGCGAGGTATGGCTGCTCGGGTGTATGCTTTGGTCAATCAGAAGGGCGGGGTGGGGAAAACCACCACCGCGGTCAACTTGAGTGCCTTTTTGGGCAAGTGGGGTTTCCGCACCCTGTTGGTGGATTTGGACCCCCAGGCCAATGCCACTTCTTCCCTGGGCGTCGACAAATACAAAGTGCGCGGCGGCACTTATGAGGTGCTCTTGGGCGTGGCGCCCCTGGCTTCCTATGTCCTTTACAACCCCAAACTGAAGATTTCCTTGCTGCCGGCCACCCCCGGCCTGGCCGGCGCGGAAGTGGAACTGGTCAACGAGCTGGCGCGCGAGAGCAAGCTGCGCAAGGCGTTGGAACCCGCGTTGGCGCGCTACGATTACATTTTCCTGGATTGCCCCCCGTCGTTGGGCCTGCTGACCTTGAACGGCCTGGTGGCCGCGCAGCACGGGGTCATCATTCCCGTGCAGGCCGAATATCTGGCCCTGGAGGGGCTGGGGATGCTGATGCAGACCATCCGCAAGGTGCGGGAAGCCCTCAACCCGGGCCTCAAGGTGCGCGGGGTGGTCATCACCATGTACGACGGACGCACCCGCCTCAGCCGGGAGGTGGTGGAAGAAGTGCGCTCGTACTTCGGCAAGGCCGTGTTCCAAAGCCTCATCCCCCGCAGCGTGCGTTTGGCCGAGGCCCCTTCCCACGGCCTGCCCATCGCCGCGTACGCGCCCTCGTCGGTGGGCGCGCGGGCCTACGCGGCCCTGGCCCGGGAGCTGTTGACCGGCGACGGTTTTGCCCCGCCCGAAGGCAAAGGCGACCGCACCGCGCGCGGCCCGGTTCCCGCACCCCACACCCCG
>JALSPJ010000137.1 GCA_026985995.1 Anaerolineales bacterium | reverse complement strand
CTCACCGCTGTCTGCTCTTTTTCATCCGCGTCCATCCGCGGTTTCTTCCATCCTGGGCGCAGCACGCTGCGCCCCTACCGCGGCGGGCGACCAGCCGGGTCGCCCCTACCGTGCGTCCTGCCGTCTTTTTTCCGTGTCCATCCGTGCTCATCCGTGGTTTCTTCTTTTTTATCCGCGATTATCCGCGTGCATCCGCGGCTCCCTTCCCGGGCGTACCGCCGTGCGCCCCCACCGCGGCGGGCGACCAGCCGGGTCGCCCCTACCGTGCGTCCTGCCGTCTTTTTTCCGTGTCCGTCCGTGCTCATCCGTGGTTTCTTCTTTTTTATCCGCGATTATCCGCGTGCATCCGCGGCTCCCTTCCCGGGCGTACCGCCGTGCGCCCCCACCGCGGCGGGCGACCAACCGGGTCGCCCCTATCGTGCTGTCTGCTGACTGCTGACCGCCGTCCGCTTCCTGCTCATTCACCCACCTTGACCCCTTCTGCAAAGCCGCCTACAATACCGGCCATGGCCGATGTGTTGTTGTGGTACGCGCTCATCACCGCAGCGGGCTGGCTGGCCTGGCCAGTGCTGTTTCGGCTCATGGCCGGGCTGCCGTCGCGGGGCTACCCTTACGCGCGCATCGTCGGTTGGCTGGTGTGGGGGTGGCTGTACTGGTGGCTGGGCCTCACCGGTTTGGCCCGGCCGGGTCGCGCGGCCGGGGTGGTTGCGCTGCTGGGCCTGGCCGCGCTGAGCCTGCTGGCGGCGCGCAAACCCGCGGCGCGGCGTCGCATGAAACGCTGGCTGCGCGCCCGGCGGCGCGTGGTGGCGAGCGTCGAAGTCGGCTTCGCCCTGGCCTTTGCCGCCTGGCTGGTGGTGCGGGCCGCCGCGCCCGAAATTTTGGGCACCGAGAAGCCCAT
The DNA here is from genome assembly GCA_026985995.1 of Anaerolineales bacterium. GTDB lineage: Bacteria > Chloroflexota > Anaerolineae > Anaerolineales > DRMV01 > JAADEN01. The sequence goes on along the minus strand of JALSPJ010000137.1, from coordinate 9,758 downwards.
GGAGCTGGCCTTCATCAACGCACTGCTGCGTAGCGAGGCCTTCCCGCCCCACGACCCGTGGCTGGCCGGGTACGCGATTTCCTACTATTATTTCGGCTATCTGCTCACCGCGCTGCTGGCCGCGATGGCCGGCACCTCGGGCCCCGTGGCTTTCAACATCGCGGTGGCCCTGATTTTCGCCCTGGCCGCGGTGGCCGCCTGGGGCGTGGGTTACGACTTGCTGGCCCCCCGGCTGGGCCGCCGGGCCTGGGCCTATGCCTGGCTCACCCCCCTGCTGGTGCTGGTGGTGAGCAACTGGGAAGGTCTGCTGGAAGTGCTGCACCGCCAGGGCTGGGGCTGGCGCGGGGGCCAGGGCCCTTTTTGGGCCTGGCTGGACATTTTGGACCTCAACACCCCGCCCACGGGCCGGGGCTGGCCCCCGCGCTTTTGGTGGTGGTGGCGGGCCAGTCGGGTGGTGCGCGATACCGCGCTGGGCGGCGGGCACCAGGAGGTCATCGACGAATTCCCCTTCTTCTCCTTCCTGCTGGGCGATTTGCACCCCCATGTGCTGGCCATTCCTTTTGGGCTGGTGGCCGTGGCCTGGGCCCGGCAGGGGTTGCGCTGGGGAACCGGCGCGCTGGGCCGCCCCGGGCAACGGCGCTGGCCCCATTTTCTGCTCTCCGCGCTGCTGCTGGGTGGGTTGTCGTTCCTGAACACCTGGGATTTTCCCCTCTATAGCGCGTTGCTGGCGGCCGGGTGGGTGGTGCGGTACCGGGCCCGGGGGTGGCCCTGGGCCACGGCCCTGCTGCGGGCCGCGCGGGACGCAGCCGTGGTGTTGCTTGCCGGGGTGTTGCTTTATCTGCCGTTTTATGTAGGCTTCGGCTCCCAGGCCCGGGGCTTTTTGCCCAATGTGCTCAACCCCACCCGGGGCGCGCATTTGTGGGTCATGTTTGGCCCGTTGCTGGTGGTGCTGTGGGGGGTGGTGGGAACCGCGACCCGGGCCGTGCCCCGCCGCGTCTGGCTGCGCGGGGTGGGATGGGCCCTGGCCGTGACGGTGGGGTTGGCTGTGGTGGCCTGGGCCATGCTGGGCATCATCACGCTGCTGCCCGCGGGCGATGCTTATTGGGGCGTGTATGCCGCGCCCGACGCCGCCACCCTGGTGCGGGAGGCCCTGGCCCGGCAGGCCCGCGCGCTGGCCGGACCCTTGACTCTGGCCCTGTTGGGCGGCCTGGCCCTGGCCGCGCTGCCCATATGGCCGGAAGCCCGCCGGCCTTCCCCCACCGCCCGGCCGTTCGCGGAGCCCTTCCCCCTGATGCTGATTGCCTGGGGTGCGCTGCTGGTGCAGGCCCCCAACTTCGTGTATGTGTGGGACAATTTCGGCACCCGTATGAACACGGTGTTCAAGTTCTACTATCAGGCCTGGCAGCTGTGGGCCGTGGCCGCGGGCTATGGGCTGGCTATGCTGTTGGCCCATCGGCGTTGGGCCTGGGGCGCGTTGAGCCTGGCGGGGCTGGCCGCGGGGCTGGTGTATCCGGCGCTGGCGTTGCCCGACCGCGCGGCTGGCTTTCGCCCGGCCCAGGGTTGGACCTTAGACGGCAGCGCCTGGCTGCAACGCACCAATCCCGACGACTGGGCCGCGGCCCAGGCCCTGGCCGGCGCGCGGCTGGGGGTGGTGGCCGAGGCCGTGGGCGGCAGCTACTCCGAATTCGCCCGCCTGAGCACTTATAGCGGCCAGCCCGCGGTGCTGGGATGGCCGGGCCACGAGGGGCAATGGCGCGGGGGTTACGCGGAGGTGGGAACCCGGCCTCAGGACATGCGCGCGCTGTATACGACCAACGACTGGGACCAGGCCCGGGCCATTTTGCTCCGTTACGGCATTCGGTATGTGGCCTTGGGGGATTTGGAGCGCCGGGCGTATGGCGCGCGGCCCGATTTGTGGGATGCGCATTTGCGGCTGTGGTGGGCCCAGGGCCAAACCCGCATTTATGTGTGGGAAGGGTCCGGAGCCGCGGCGGGGCCTTAGCGTTCGGCTTCGGGCAGGCCGCGCGGCAGGGCGAGCGCGGGTTTGCGGGCTTCGAGGCCGATGAGCCGGGCCAGGGGGCGCAGCGCGGCCCAGGTGAGGGTGAGCCCGCCCAGCACCCACAGGGCATACCCCGCGGTTACTTGCGCGGCCACGGGCACGTCGGGGTAAGCCGGGCTTTGGGCAAAGGTGAGGGCCACACCCACGCCGGTGTGCACCGGCAGCGCGGCCAGGGGTACGATGACGCGCTGCAAAGTGCCGGGCCGCGGCTTCCAGCGAGGGGCGGCGTGCAGCGCGTGCCACCAAAAGAGCACCGCGCTCCAGGACAGGCCGTGATGCCAGGCTTGTTGGGCCGCGGGGTGCTGCCCCAGCCACGCGTACAGGCCCGGGTCCAGGGGCAGCAGGTAGAGGCTGAGGAAGGCAACGCCGGCGGCCAGCGGGTGCCGGGCCAAGCCGCGGGCCGGGCTGGTGGGCCCTAAGCGCGCGGCCCACGCGCGGCGCAGCGCCGGGGGCGCTCCCCACAGGACGATGGCAAAGGGCCGGGCCGACCACAGCAAGGCGGGGGCCAAAAAGGCCAGCATACCGTGTCGCAGCAGGTGTAGGAAGAAAGCCGAGGCGCGGGTCGGTTGCAGCGCCCAGGCATAGGCCAGCGCGGTCAGCAGGGCCAGGGCCGCGCGCCGGCCATCGGCCAGCCGGCCGCGCCCCCGCGGCCGCAGCCGCAGCCACCCCCGGGCGTAGAGCCCGGCCAGAGCCAGCCAGGGCAGGGCCAGGGCCCAGCCGGTCACCCCGTGCGCTCCTGGTGCCGCGGCTGCGGTGGTTGCCAGCGTTGCAGCGCGCGTTCCACCACCTGCAGCCGCAGGCTCATGGTGAGCTCGCCCCGGGTGCGCTCCAGCAGGCTGCGGGCGATATCGGTGAGGCGGCGCAGCCCGCCGGTGATGGCGTCGGGGTAGTCCAGGGTCACCAGCAGGCCGTAGATTTCGTCCATGTAGGCCAGCAGGGTTTCGGCCTCGGGCGAATAGCCGTGGCGCAAGATGTTGAGGATGTGCCGCCGCAGCTCGCCGATGGCTTCGGCCAGGCCGCGCACGAAAGTGTTGTAGGGCACGCCCAAGGCTTGCGGGTCGGGCAGGCGGCCATGGTGGAGCAAATCGTACACGATGTTGGCTTCCGCGTATTCCTTGAGCGCGTCCTGCGTATAGCCGGCATAATACAGGTCGGGGTAAGGGGCCAGTGCGGCGCGCAGGCTTTGGGCCAGGTCGCGCGCCTGGCCGAGCATCTCTTGCGCCAGGGCCTCGTCGCCCCGGTGCACGGCCTGAATGGCGCGGGCGCAAAAGCGAATGAGCGCCCGGGTTTGGGCCAGGGCTTGCTCCCGGGCCGCGTTGCGGGCCTCGAAGTCTTGCTGCACATGTTCAGCCAGGGCTTCCAGTTCTAAGGGCATGGGGCACCTCGAAGGGGTCAGGAGTCGTCTTGCGGGCTTTCGCGGTCGTCCCGGGGCTCCTCGGGCGGCCGAAAGAGCAGTTCGGCCAGCGAAGGCCGTCCCGCGCCCGGCAAGGGGATTTCGCCGAACAGGGCTTCGTATCGCTGCAGGTTCTCGGTCAGCGCCCGGTGGAACATCTTGAGGGCCACGGGCGACATGACCACCCGGGCCAGCACCTGGGCCGCGGCATCGCCGGGGAGCAGACGCGCGAAGTCGAGGATGAACTCCGACGGCGTGTGCGCGATGCGGGCCAGGTTGCTGTAGGCCGGCTGCAGCTCGTTGGGCAGGCGGAAGGTGAGGGTGGGCCGTTGGGGTGGGGGTGAAGGGGAAGACGGGCGCGCGGACATGGCAGCCTCCTGCAAACGCGGCGTTGCCCCCTGAGCCCTGCGGCCTTTGGGCAACGCGAGCCAGGCAAGCGCCCGAATTATACCAGGCGCGGCCAGGCCGCTTTGCGCGCCTTCCTCAACCTCGAACCACCAACCACCACCTACCAACCCCCAACCACCAACTACCAACCTCTAACCATCTCCACCCTTGGACCGCTTGCACGGCCCGTCAGCGGGTGCTATACTCGGGCTGCGGCGGGAACACCTGCGCCGCGCACTTCCCCTGGGGAGCAGCAGCCATGTTGGACGATTTGTATCGTGAGCAAATCATCGACCGTTTCAAGCACCCGCGGTTTCGGGGCGCGCTGCCCGATGCCGACGCGCGCTACGAGGACGAAAACCCCCTCTGTGGCGACCATGTGGTGGTGTATCTCAAATTCGACCCCCAGGGTCGGGCCCAGGCTCGGTTCGAGGGGGAAGGGTGTGCCATTTCCATGGCCGCGGCCGATTTGCTGATGGAATATGCCAGCGGCAAAACCGAGGCCGAGTTGCGGCAGATTTCCAAGGACGATGTGCTGGCGTTGGTGGGGCTTTCGTTGAGCCCGGCCCGCCTCAAATGCGCGCTGCTGCCCTACAAAGCCCTCAAAGCCGCGCTGTATGGCCTGCAGCCCAAGGACGCGGCCGAACCTTCCCCGGAGGCATGAAGCCATGGCGTTGGCATATCGGCGTTACCGTCCCGAGGAATGCGACTTTGTGCCCGTGGCCCCGGTCGAAGACCTGCCGCCGGGCGAGCGGTTGTTCGTCGCCATCGGCGACCTGGACATCGTGGTCTTCAACATCGCGGGGCAATATTTCGCCATCGAGGACCGCTGCACCCACGACGATGGGCCCATCGGCGAGGGGGATCTGGAGGGCTACGCCATTGTGTGCCCCCGCCACGGCGCGCGCTTCGATGTGCGCACGGGGGAGGTTTTGGCCCCACCCGCGCCGGTGCCGGTGCCGGCGTTTCCCGTGCGGGTGCGGGAAGGGCAGGTGGAAGTGGGCGTGCCGCGGGAAGGGTGATGTCGGTTGGACTGCCGCGCGTCTGTTTCGGGAACGGGCCGTTGGCCCGGCCAGGCAGCGCAAAATCCCCCTCCCCAACCCCTCCCCCTTCGTAAGGGGGAGGGGCTGCACGCGGCTCGGGCCCTGCGCGACGGCCAGGTTTCCCCTCCCCTACGAGGGGCCTACTTTTACACACATTTTCTGCCCACATCGGCGGCGGGCCGTTTGCTCGGCCGTGCAGTTCAAAATCCCCCTCCCCAACCCCTCCCCCTTCGTAAGGGGGAGGGGCTGAGTGCGGCTCCGGCCCTTCGCGGCGGCCCAATTCCCCCTTCCCTACGAGGGGAGGGGGTTCGGGGGATGGCCAGAAAGCGGCCTTAATGCGTATAGCCAATCCAACCACCAACCACCAACCTCCAACCTCCATCCCCTCCCCTTGTGGTACAATACCCCCAACACCCTTCGGCCTGGGAGCGATGGTATGGCCAACGCGCAAGATGTGCATCGTAAACGCTTGCTTTTGCGCACCAAACGCCTCGGTTTGCTCATGCGCGATGCCCGCCTGGCAGCCGGGCGCAGCCTCAAAGAAACCGCCGAGGCCCTGCGCATTTCCCCCCGCACCCTGCGGGCCTACGAAGAAGGCCGAAAATCACCCTCCCTGCCCGAACTGGCCGCGTTGGCCTATTTCCTCCAGGTGCCGTTGGAGCATTTTTGGGGCCGGGAAATCATCTCCGACGACATCCCGCCCATCCTCAAACTGCCGTTGGACGACCTGCTGGCCGCGCACCAAAAGCACATCGCCGAGCGCCTGAAGGCCGCCCGCACCCGGGCCGGCTTGTCGCTCAAGGATTTGTCGGCCCAAACGGGCATCGCGGCCAGCAAGCTGGCGGCCTACGAGAAAGGCGAGCGGGCCGCGCCGGCCGTGGAGCTGGAGCTCATCGCCGAAGTGCTGGGCCTCAAACTGCGCGACTTCCTGCCCGCGGCGGACCCCTTGGGCGAATGGCTGCACCAGCAGCAGCAAATTCGCGGCTTTTTGGAACTGCCCCCCGAACTGCGGGAATTCGTGGCCCATCCCACCCATGTGCCGTATCTGGAAGTGGCCCGTAAACTGAGCCAGATGCCCGTGGACCGGCTGCGCACCGTGGCCGAAGTTTTGCTCGACATCACCTTCTGACGAGGCGCGCCATGCACGACGGTTCCCACTGGGCCCGAGAAGGCGAAGCCCACTTTCGGGCCGGACGCCACCGCCAGGCCGCCGAAGCTTTTGCCCAGGCCCAGGCCTGGTATGCCCGCCACGACCAGCCTGTGCTCGCCGCAGAAATGCGGGCCAACCGGGCCGTGGCCCTGTTGCAGGCCGGGCAGGCGCAGCAGGCTTACGAACTGCTGCACGACCTGCCCGATTTTTTCGCCGCCCAGGGCGACGCGCGACGCACCGGCCTGGCCTGGGGGAACCTGGCCGCAGCCCTGGAAGCCTTGGGCCGCCTCGACGAAGCTCAAGACGCCTACCGCACCGCGTGGCAGTGGCTGGAACAGGCCGGCGATGGCGAGGCCGTGGCTTATGTGGCTCAGGCCCTCTCGCGGCTGCAATTGCGCAACAAACGCCCCTTGGACGCGGTGCTCACCTTCGACCAGGGCCTGGCTTCGTCGCCCAAGCGCCTGCATCGCTGGCTGCGCCGGTTGCTGCGCGCACCTTTTCGTCTTCCTTAAAACTGTGACCCCGTGCCAGGGGGTGCTCCATGGATTTGCAACGCTCGGCCTTGTGGCCCAGCCCGCTAACCCCCGAGGACCGTTGGGCCCTGCTGGACGCCATTTACCTCGACCCCCGCACTTACTACTACCCCGGTTGGACCGCACTGCACGACTGGCTGCGCCAGGGCCTGGGCTGGGGCCTGCGCACCGACCCCGATGCCCTGGTCGCCGCGCTGGTGGCCGTACCCGAAACCGATACCCGCGCCTGGTTGCGACTGTTCGTAGCCCGGGGTGAGGTGCCCACGGGCCTGGCCTGGCGCTTGCTGTGGCGCGCGGCCGCGCCGGCCCTGGCCCAACAGGGGGTGCACGAAGTGGCCGGCGTGGGCGGTCGCGCCTGGGTCAACCGCTTTTTCGCCGCCCGGGGTTTTCGCCGCCAAACCGACTTGCAAGTGCTCATGTGGCGCGGGCCAACGCCGGTTCCCCCGGAACCGCACCCCCCGGCCGCGGTGACCATCGAAACCATGCGCCCCGCGGACCTGCCCGCGGTGGTGGCCGTGGACCGGGCCGCGTTTCCGCCCGTGTGGCGCTTGCGCCCCGAATTGGTGCACCAGGCCTGCCGCCAGGCCCGTTTGGCGCTGGTGGCCCGGCCCCACAACGCCGATGCCCTGGCCGGTTACGCCCTGTTTACCGAGGCCCCCCACGGCGCGCACCTGGCCCGCCTGGCCGTGCATCCCCGCTGGCAGCGGCAAGGCCTGGGCCGGGCCCTGGTGCGCGCCGGCCTGCATCGCCTGGCCGCCCAGGACCCGCGCGTTTGGGTCAGCGTCAACACCGAAGCCCAAAACCAGGCCGCGGTGCGCCTGTATACGGGCCTGGGCTTCACCTTCCAGGGCGAAGAAGTGCCCGTGTGGGTGGGCCGCCTGCCCGGCATGACCGCGGCCCTGGCTGCTCAGACCGCGCTGGCTTCGGGGTGAGGAGCCATGCCGCACCCGGCGCCAGCGCGTGTGGGCCTGGATGCTGTGGAACTGCCCCGCTTTCGGGCCGCGGTGCAGCGTTGGGGCGAACGCCTGCTGCAGCGCCTGTTTACCCCCCACGAACGCCGCCTGACGCGCGACCGCCTCGAGAGCCTGGCCGCCCGCTTCGCGGCCAAGGAAGCCGTGGCCAAGGCCCTGGGTACGGGCATCGGCCCCATTGCCTGGCGCGAAATCGAAATTTTGCGCGCGCCCTCAGGTGAACCCGTGGTGCACCTGCACGGCGCGGCAGCCCGCCATGCCCAGGTCCTGCGCCTGCACACCTGGGCCGTGAGTTTGACCCACACCCGCACCCTGGCCCTGGCCGTGGTCATGGCCTGGGGCCCCCCGGAGGCCGAGCCGTGCGCCTGAGCCGTTGTCCGTGCTTTACTTTGCGCCGCCCACCGGCCGGCGTTGCCGACCCCGCCACCGCGTTGCTCATGCGCGCCGGTTATTGGGAACCCGACGCCGGCGAAACGCCCTTAGGCGCGGCTTTGCGCCGCGGTTTGCGCCGCCATTTGAGCCGTACGCTGGGGGTGGAGCCCGACCTGTGGGCCCGGCAGTCGCCCGACGCGGGCCCCTTGCTGCCGGCCCATGGCCCGGGGAACCCACGCCTGGCCGCGGCTTTGGCCTGGGCGCAGCGCCATGTGCGCGGAGCCAAACACCTGCCCCGCACCCTGGCCTGGGTTTGGCCCGCGGCGTGGGCCCCCCGTTGGGGGTTCTACGCCTGGCAGTGGCAGCCGCGGCCCTGGCCCCGGCCCCCTTTCGCCTTGCCCCAGGTGGCCGAAATTCCCTGGGGCCCGGGGCCACACGATGTGGCCTGGCAGGTTCCTCCCGCAGAAAACCGCGTGCCCTGGCCGCCCCGTTGGGTTCCCCCCACGCCCAACCCCGCCCTGCCCTACCCGCCCGCGGGCCCCAAACCCCAACTCGTGGCCACCCCCGCCGCGGCCACGGTGGAAGCGGTGGCCCGGCAGCTGGGCCTGGAGGTGCAGCAGGTGCTCAAGACTTTGTTTTGGAAGGCCCGGGTGCCCGGCCCCCGGGGCTGGCAAATGCAGCCCGTGGCCGCGCTGGTGCCGGGGGAGCGTCGGCTTTCGCCCTGGCGCCTGGCCCTGGCCCTGGGCGCCTGGGGGGTGGAACCCGCGGACGCGGCTGAGGTGCGGGCCTGGGGCGCGGTACCGGGCTTTGCCTCGCCCATGGGGTTGGACCCGAACCGGGTGCGGGTGGTGCTCGACAGCGCCGCGCTGGGCCGCGGCCCCTGGGTGATGGGCGCCAATCGGACCGACGCGCATGTGCGGCAGGTGTGGCCGGGCCGGGATTTTCCGGTGCATGTGCTGGCCCCGCTGAGCGACCCCGTCTCGGCCCGCGGCGAGGTCTTGGCCTGGGCCGGGGTGGTTCCCCCGGCGTGGGTGTTGGCGGCCCAGGTGCAGGTCGAAACGCCCCAGGGTCGCCGCGCGCCGGCGCTGTCCTGGCTGGAGGTGGACGCCGCGGCCTGGATGCGGGCCCTGGCCCGGTTCCACCACGACGAGCACGGCCTGGTGTGGCCCCCCGAGGTGGCCCCCTGGGATGTCTACCTGGCGCGGCTGACGCCCCGTCGCCCCCGAAGCGCGGTGCAGGCCGTGGAGGCCCTGGCCCAGGCGGTGTTGGCGCGGTTGCAACGGGCCGGGTGGCGGGTGCTCGACGACGACCGGGAAGCCAGCCCGGGCGTGAAACTGACCGACGCGGACCTGGTAGGCTTGCCCTGGCGGGTGGTGGTTTCGGCCCGGGGGGCCGCGCAGGGCCTGGTGGAAGTGCGCCAGCGGGCCACAGGCCGGGTGTGGTCGGTTCCGGCCGAGGCTGTGACGCGCCTTTTGGAAACCGAGGCGCGAGGGTAGCCCATGGAAACGACTGCACTGCCCCGAACCTTGCGCGCCCAATGGCGGGTGGGCGCGCTGCTGGCGTGGCTTTTGCCCCCGGCGGTGGCGTGGCTGGCTGCGGGTTGGGGTGTGCGGCTGTCGTGGCGCTGGGTGGCGGCCGCCTGGCTGGGCGAGGCTTATGTGGCCTGGCGGGTGCGCCAATGGCTTCCGGGGAACCGGCGTGGGGCCGGGCCTGTGTTTGCCGACCTGGGTTGGGGCAACGCGGCCTCGTGGCTGCGGGGCGCGTTGCTGGCTTTGGTGGCCGCCACGGGCCTCACGGGGGAAGGGCTGCACGGCCGGGGGCTGGCGCTGGTGGCCGGGCTGTATGCCTGC
>JALSPJ010000136.1 GCA_026985995.1 Anaerolineales bacterium | reverse complement strand
GGGAAGAGCAGCCCCACATAGTGGCCGGTTTCCAAAGCCGCATCTTGCAGGCTGGCACGGGTATCGACGCCCAAGGCCTGCAAATGGTCCAGCAGCGCCCGCCCTGTGGGTTCCGCCCCCACCGCGGTGACGAAGCGCACGGGCTGGCCCAGGCGGGCCAGGTTTTCGGCCACATTGCGGGCCACGCCGCCGAAGGCGCGGCGTACCCGGGCCGGGGCCCGGTGTCCGGGCTGCAGGGCTTCCTCGGGGTGGGCGATGAGGTCCACCCCCGCGGTGCCGATGACCACCACCGCGGCGTCCGCGCTCGGGAATTCCCAAAGGGCCATATTCGCCTCTCCTGGTGGGCTCAGTCGGGCAGCATCTGCGCGGGCGGTTCACCTTGAGCGCCGGGGATCCCTTCTGGCGTCAGGTTCCACAACGCCCAATAGACCTCATACAGCCAGGCCGCCAGTTGCTCCCGCCGGGTGGCTTCGTCGATGCTGTTCAGCAAGGCGGGGTCAAAGATGAAGCGGGGGTCCGCGGTGTCGAAAGCGCTCCAGATGACCCTTTGAAAGACTTCATCGAAGGGAGACAGACTTCGCAAGCCCTGGACCAACTGGTCCAAAGTGCGCACCCATTCACGGCGAATCCACGCCGCGGTGCGGGCCGGCGCATCGGCATGGGCCCCGGTGCTCACGAAGGGCAAAGTCACTTCGGGCAGGCGGCTATACAGGCTGTCGGCCACATCCTGGACGAAGATTTGTCGCGCTCGCTGGCGTCGGGTCGCGCTTTGGGAGGGCATGCGCTCGGTCTGCCAGGCCAGCAGGCGGCGCAAGGCCTGGCGGTGAATCTCGTGCAGGTGTTTGGGGGGCTTCCAATCGCCGAAATGGAGGTGCGTCACCAGGAGCCCTCGCTCTTCGGCCCTGGCGTAACCATCCTCGGCCGTGCCGTTGAGCTCGGCCAAAATTTCTTCGTGCAGGCGTTCGACCGAGACGGTGTGGGTGCCTTCCAGGTAGGGTTCGAGCAAGCGTTTCAGGTAGGAATCGCTGCGGACGCCCTGCGCGGCCAGGAGTTCGGCCAAAGTTTGGCGGTGCACCCGGTCCAAGAGCTGCGCGGCGTCATAACGGGCGAAGACTTTGCGGAAGGCCCCATCGATGGCAACTTGCATCACCCGCACAGGCAGGTCCGTGGCCGAAGTGAGTTGCCAATGCGCGGCTTCCTTGCGCAGCAAGCGCAGCAGCGTCTTATTCACCAGGCGGCGCCATGTTTGCGATGGTAGGCGGTTCCGGGCCTCGCGCAAAATCTGGCCTCCTTGATATAACTCAAAGCGCACCGTCACCCGGGGAATACGCAGAGGCAGGCCATCACGGGTGCGAACCATAAAATGGCCAAGCGTTACACTTTGAGGGCTAAATTGCAGCGCAAAAGCATACCGAAAACGCGTCAATTTACTCAGACACGCATTAACTTTGTAATAATAACACAGTCCTAAAAAACTCAAAAAGAAGCCGAAGAATGAATTACATGCCGAGTTATAAAGAATAAAAGCCGAAGAATTCGGGGTATTTTGCAGCAACTGCTCGTAATGGCCGTAACAACGCGGCTCGGCAAAAGTTTGGGGATGAGCCGGGAAAAGGTCCGGAATAGGGCGATGGATGGATTCCGTAATTAAAACCATATCCGACGATAAGCCTAAAAGAAGCGGCCCGCCAAGATGTTTAATCCAAATATCCAACAAGGTTTTGGAGGTAGACTCTTTTTTCCCTGATGATAGTTCCGGCTTTAAAACATAAAACCAATCACACGGGCGCTCGCCCCAGGCCACCAGGCCCACATAGCGATATGCGGCCTCCAGGGCCACCTGATACGCGGCCCGGGTGGGTTCCATGGCCGCGCCGTAGCGCCGGGCCGCCAGCCCGTGCAGGGCCTCGTCCAGCTCGAACATGTCGACCACTTGGGCTGCAAAGAAAGCCCGCAGGTAGGCCTGCTGCACATGCTCGGCAAGCCCAACCAGCGCGACTGCACCGAGCCATAAGAACCAGAACCCGCCGGAGGCCCGATAACGCAACAAAAGCGTCGGAAAGCCGCTCAACAGAGCCAGCCATGCCGCGGCTACGAATTTCCCGGTCCAAGTACCCGGCACACGGCAATCCCGCGTCCAGGGTCGGAAAGCGTCGCAGGGCGGGTATTGGTCGGCCTGCTTTTGCGCACGATAACGCCACCATCGGCAGCCAGCCAGGTACAGGGCAACCAGGGCCCCGCCCGTGAGCGCCCACAGCAGATACGGCGACCAGAAGTTCATGGCCGGCCCTCCTGATTTTGGCGCCACCATATCAACCAGCGGTTCAACTGCCGCAAATGCTCTAAGCGGGGGTCTCCGGCCTCATCGAAGGCCTGTTCGTCCCGCAGCCACTGCAAAGTGCCCTGGTTGAGAACCAGCATCAACCGCGCCAGGGCCTCGGGCTGGTGGTCCTCTTCCAACAGCTTCAGAGGCCGCTGCCCGGAAAAGCGCTCCACATATTGGCGCGCCATATAATCAAGCCAGGTCAAGCGCGCGTCCAGGCGCGCCTCTTCGGCCCAGGCACTGCGTTCGGCCCGCACATGGCGGCCCTGCAACGAGGCCACCAGGGCCCACAACGGCTCGTAGATGGTCGCAGCCCGGCTTTTTTCCATTTGAGGCGGCAAATACACTGCCGGCATGGCCACCGCAATGGCCTTGAGCCCGGCCCGCCGCAGCAGCCAGTATTCTTCACTGCGGCGCTTTTCACTGCGGGGTTTGCCCACCGGGGTGTAGGCGGGCTGGGTGAACCGCTCCCGCAGCGCGCGCAGCACTTCGTCAATCCAACGCTGTCGCGCTCCCGGCGCGATGGGCTGGAAAAGGCGCGTCACTTCCCGCACGCCGTCTTCCATCTCCTGACGCCAGGCCTGGGCCAGCAGTTCCTGGAACCACTGGCGGGCGCTACTGAAGAGTTCGGGCACCTGGTCGGCTTCGGCGTCCGCGCTTTGCACCAGGGCCTCGGTGAGCATGAATTCGGCAAAGGCCTTGGCCGACCATTTGTGGCCGTGGAAGATGGTGTGGAACGCGTCCCTTTGGAAGCGGGCGCGCTCCCGTTGGGCCGCTTCGGCCGAAAAGCCGGGCACATCTTGCTTTCGGGCCACGGCTTGTTCCTGATACCACGAATACCAGGCCGGGGGGTCCAAATCTTGGGGGCTAATGAGGCCAAAAATGCCCACCAGCCGCGCGGCCACTTGTCCTCCGCTGAGGGAGGCCCGCACATCCAGGCCGACCACGGGGTTCTCGCTGGACCACGGATTGCCGCCACAGGCCACCACGAAGGAGCGTAAGGCTATCGTGGCGATGAGGGTGTGTTGGGGCCCGAGCCAGGTGATGCCCGGACCGGCGATGAACACCCCGCCTTCCCGTTCGTCGCGAAATACGGCCGCGCTGGCGCCGTCGACGATGACCACCCCGTAGCCGGGTCGTTGATTCTCCCGCTCGACCCGGGTTTTGGAGCCCACCACCCGACCTTCCCGCACGAAGAAAGTCTTACGCCGGACGAATCGGAGCCCGCCGTAAGACAGATAAAAGCGCGCCAACGGCAACGGGGCGAAGGCGTCCAGGATGGCGTTGTGCTTTTCAGAAAAGCTATGTATCAGCAACAGGATAGCGAAGCCCATCGCGCCCATTGCGCTCAGCGGGCCCAACACGAACCAAAACAGCCGCCCCACGGCCAGCACGGCGAGCACCCCCAAAACGATTCCCCAGGCCACATGGCGGGCATAAAACGGAATGTCGGGCGGTGTTTCGACGGCCTCTTGCTTGGGGCGCCGGCGTCCAAACCATTTCGGTAAACGAGCCACGCGGCAAGCCTCCACCACAGGCAGAAGGGACCCCATTTCGGCGACGATGTGACCCCCAATGACGCGCAAAAGTATACCATATTTCGCCCTTTCCCCCCGATAAAGGCGGATGGATTGACTTGCGCGCCCCGCGATGCTACACTGAAGCCGGGCATGGCAAGGAGGCCACCCTGTGGGCAAAAAGCGCGCCGATGTGTTGCTGGTGGAACGCGGCCTGGCCGCCACCCGTTCCGAAGCCCGTCGCCTCATCGAGGCCGGGCGGGTGCGGGCCAATGGGCAGGTGGTGGTCAAAGCCGGCACGCCCTTGCGGCCCGACGCGGCGCTGGAAGTGCTCCCCGGCCCGCGCTTCGTCTCGCGCGGGGGCGAGAAGCTGGCCGCCGCGCTGCAGGCCTTCCTCCTGCCGGTGGAAGGCGCGGTGGCCGCGGATGTGGGCGCTTCGACCGGCGGCTTCACCGACTGCCTGCTGCAGCACGGCGCGCGGCGGGTGTATGCCATCGATGTGGGCCGGGGCCAGCTGCACTGGAAGCTGCGCCAAGACCCCCGGGTGGTGGTCATGGAGGGGGTCAATGCCCGCTATATCACCGCCCTGCCCGAGCCCGTGCGCCTGATTACCACCGATGTGGCCTTCATCTCCCTCACCAAATTGTGGCCCGTGTTCCCCGGGTGGCTGGAACCGACGGGAGGCGAGGGCATCGCTTTGGTCAAACCCCAGTTCGAGGTGGGGCGCAAAGCCGCGGCCCGGGGCAAGGGCGTGGTGCGGGACCCGGCCCTGTGGCGCGCGGCGCTGGAAAAAGTGCTGCAAGCCGCGTACGCGCAGGGCTATGCCGCGTTGGGCCTCATCCCTTCCCCCATCTTGGGGCCCAAAGGCAATGTGGAATTCCTGCTCCACTGGCGCTATCCCGGCGCGGAACGCCTGAATGCCACGCAAATCGAGCGGGTTTTGCAAGCTGCCCGGGCGCTGCGGGAGAAATCTTAGCATGTCGCCCTGGAATTGGGTTCAAAATTTTTAATGTCTGACCCCAATTCGCCGTTATAATAGGGTGAATAAACCCGCGTTCCTGTGGGCCCTTTTGCGTCTACCGCGCACCGCGCGGGAAGGCGCCGCGCCCCACGCCCCCGGCGAGGGAGACGACCCTGGCTGTTTGTAACCCGGCCGCACATCCCGGCATCCAATAAAGAGGAGCCGGGAACGGGTGGGATGTCCGACGGAGGTTCCCCATGATGACCCGCAAGGCGCTGGACGCCCAGCTGCACACGCTGCGCAACGAATTGCGCGACCTGGGCGAATGGGTGGCTCAGGCGGCCCGCGACGCCATGGAGGCGCTCAAACGCCAGGATTTGGTCGCCGCGCGGCGCATTTACGAACACGACCAGGTCATCAACGCCAAACGCTACGCCATCGAACAACAAACCCTCATCACCATCGCCACCCAGCAGCCCCTGGCCCACGATTTGCGCTTTTTGGCCTCGGTGCTCGACATCGCCGGGGAGTTGGAACGCATGGGCGATTATGCCAAAGGGGTGGCCAAAATCACCCTGCTGGTGGGCCAGGAACCCTTGTTGAAACCGCTCATCGATTTGCCCCGCATGACCGACCTGGCCACCGATATGCTGCACCGGGCGCTGGATGCCTTTTTGCGCGGCGATGTGGAAGCAGCCCGGCGCATTCCTTCCGAAGACGACCAAATCGACGCGCTGTACAACCAGATTTACCGCGAACTCATCGCCATCATGCTCCAGCGCCCGCAGGCCATCGACCAGGCCAATTATCTGATGTGGGCCGCGCACAACATCGAACGCTTTGCGGACCGGGTGACGAACATTTGCGAACGCACCATTTTCACCGTAACCGGCGAGATGGTGGAACTGGACGCGACCAACGACCTGCCCACCGCGAGGCAATAGGAGGAGCACCATGCCCACCTTTGTGAAGCCATCCTTTGCCCGTCGGGGGCTACAGCGCCTGCGGGCCGGGTTCCAGCGCCTGGGGCAAGGGTTGGAATATCTCACCCGCCCGGCCGAGGACCTTACGCACCCCGAATGGCGCGTTCAGGCACGGCTGACCGCGGCCAGCCTGTTGGTGTGGCTGGTGGGCGCGGTCCTGGAAGTGCTCTGGTGGATGGTGGCGGACCAGAGCCCCGGTATCGGTCATCTGGCCTACCTGATACCCCTGCTGGTGGGGCTGTATCTGGTCAGCCGTACCCGCTTCTATTGGTGGGCCGCGCTGGGCAGCATCCTGGGCCTGGCCGCGCTACCTCAGGTGTTGCTCTACGCGGCGTGGCAGCGGCCCGACATGGCCCTCACCTTGATGACCGTCCCCCCGCGGTACCTGCTGGTGGCGCGCTTGATTTGGCTGATGTTCCCCATGCTCATGGCCGCCCTGCTTTTACCCCGGGGGTGGGACCTGCTGGTCGTTCTGACCATCGCGCACAGCATCTGGTGGATTCCGCGCGGTCTGGATGTGGCGCCGGCCGAAGTGGTTTTGCTTTACACCCTGCTGCTGGGCCTGGGGCTGCCCCTCTGGGTCATGGCGGTGGTGCAAAAAACGCGCCGGCTCCAGCTGACCCGCTTACAAAACGAGTTGCGGGAGCAGCGGGATTTCCTCAACACCATCATCGACTCCATCGATGCGTCGTTCTATGTTATCGACGCCCAAACTTATGAGATTATCCTGGTCAACAGCAAAGCGCGCGCCTTGGGTATCGACCGCTATAACACTTGCTACGCCCTCACCCACCGCCGCACCACGCCCTGCGATGGAGACGAGCACCCCTGCCCGTTGGTGCATGTGCGCACCCACCGGGAGCCTTTCGTGGTGGAGCACATTCATTACAAGCCCGACGGCACGCCATATTATGTGGAAGTGCACGGCTATCCGGTGCTCGACGAACAGGGCGAAGTGCGCTTCATGGTGGAATACAGCCTCGACATCACCCGCCGCAAACAGGCCGAGGCCGAACTGCGCAAACTGTGGCGGGCCATCGAGCACAGCGCCCACGGCGTGGTCATCACCGACGCCAACGGCGTCATCGAATATGTCAACCCGGCCTTCACGGCGACCACGGGCTATACGGCCGAGGAAGCCATCGGCAAGACGCCGCGCATTTTACGCTCGGGCTATCACAGCGAGGCGTTCTATCGCGAGCTGTGGGAAACCATCAAAGCCGGTAAAGTATGGCACGGCGAGTTCGTCAACCGGCGCAAGGACGGCAGCCTGTATTACGAAGAGCAGACCATCGCGCCGGTGCCCGACGAACACGGCAACATCACCCACTTCATCGCGGTCAAACAAGATGTGACCGAACGCAGACGCCTGATTCGGGAGCTCAAAGAAGCCAAAAACCAGGCCGAGCAGGCGTTGGCCTTCAAGTCGGCCTTGCTGGCCGCCATCAGCCACGATTTGCGCACGCCCTTGGGCGCCATCGTGGGCTACGCGGATATGCTGCGCCAGGAGGTCTTCGGCCCCCTCAACGGCGAGCAAAAGGAGCGCCTGGAGGCCATCCTCTCGTCCGCGCATTACATGCGGGAACTCATCGCCATGCTACTGTTGCACGCGGAGATGGAATCCGACACCCTGCAGGTGCGCCGTCAGCCCGTGCCGCTGCGCAAGCTGCTGCTGACGGTGCGGGAAGGCCTGTGGGTGCTGGCGCAAAAGCGCCAATTGCAGCTGGAAGTGGAGATGAGCCCTGACGCGCCGCAAGAGATTTACACCGACCCGCGGTTGTTGCGCAGCATCATCACCAACCTGGTAAGCAACGCGCTCAAATTTACCAGGGAAGGCGGGGTGACCGTCCGCGTTTATCGCGTCGACGAAGGCCATTGGGCCCTGGCCGTGGCCGATACGGGCGTGGGCATGGACGAAGAAGAACGCCGCCGCATCTTCGACCCCTTCTACACCCGCAGCCGGGTGAAAATGGCCGGCGCGCCGGGCCTGGGGTTGGGCCTTTACATCGTGCGTTCCCTGGTCGAACGCCTGGGCGGAACCATCGAAGTGTGGAGCGAGGAAGGGCAAGGCTCGGTGTTCACCGTCGTGTTCCCCGATATGCCCGTACCGCCAGCCCGGGATGGCGCCCTAAAACAGGACGCCCCGGGCGCCGCCGAGGAGGTGACACGCGTATGAGCCGCTATGCCGCTTTGATTATCGAAGACGATGTCTTCCAGAGTGAAATTTTCGCCAAAGCCGTCGAAGCCGCGGGCTTCGAGCCCGTCGAGGTGGTCGACGACGGCCAGGCCGCGCTGGCGTATTTGCAAACCCACGCGCCCGCGCTGGTGGTGCTCGACCTGCACCTGCCCGGCGCCTTGGGCGACGATATTCTGGCTTACATTCGCCAGGCCCCCCATTTGGCCGCCACCCGGGTAATTTTGGCCACCGGCAACCCCCACATGGCCGACCCCCTGCAGGGCCAAAGCGATTTGGTGCTGCTCAAGCCGGTGAGCTTCACCCAGCTGCGCGATTTGGCCATGCGCTTGCGCCGGTCCATCGCAACCGAACGCGGCGACCCTTGTCCCGAGTAAGCCCTGAGAATGGGCCCGGGCTACGGCGTCGCGGGCGGTTCCACCACCGGCAGCACCCCACCGGCCACCAGAAAATAAGTCCGCGTGGCCACGGTTCGCATTTGCTGATTGGCCCAGCCCAGCATGTCCCGATACGCCCGGGCCAGGGGGTTGTCGGGCACGATGCCCAGGCCCACTTCGTTGCTGACCAGCAGCACGGTTTTGTCGCCGGCGCGCAGCGCGTGCAGCAGGGCTTCCACCTCCTCCGTCACGGCCGTGGGCCCTTCTTCCAACAGCGCGTTAGCCACCAGCAAAGTGAGGCAATCGATGACCACCACGGGGTGACGGGCCCGCAGCAGCGCGTCGGCCACCGCGCGCGGGGCCTCCAGGGTTTCCCATGCGGGCGGGCGTTGGGCCCGATGGCGGGCGATGCGCTGCCGCATTTCGTCGTCGATGGCCCGGGCCGTGGCAATGAAGCTCACCCGGGGGCCGCCCAGGGCAGCAGCCCAGCGCACGGCCAGCGCGCTTTTGCCGCTGCGGGCCCCGCCCAAGAGCAAAATCCGCTCGCCGCCCATGTCGGTTCCTCACCAAAAGGAAAACGGGCCCGCGGCGTGCGGGCCCGTGAAGCGCCGTAGGACCGTCTCAGACGATTTCCACCGTCGCGCCGGCCTCTTCCAGCTTGGCCTTGGCCGCTTCGGCCTCTTCCTTGCTGACGCCTTCCAAAATCTTGGAACCCGGCGTCTCGGCCACCTGCTTGGCCTCTTTGAGGCCCAGGCTGGTGAGCTGGCGGATGGCCTTGATGACCTGAATCTTCTTGGGGCCCGTGTCCTTGAGCACCACATCGAATTCGGTCTTCTCTTCCTTGGCCTCTTCGGCCGCCGCGCCGGGCGCACCGGCCACCGCGGCCACGGCCACCGGGGCGGCCGCGGACACGCCCCACTTTTCTTCCAGCATCTTCACCAGCTCCGCGGCTTCCATCACGGTCAGTTGGCTGAGTTCCTCAACCAGCTTTTCCAAATCGGCCATGATTGGTCCTCCTGCAAGGGATGGGGGGATGGGTTGCGGACGGATACGACCACCACGACCGGGCTATGCCGCGGTCGCTTCGGCTTGAGCGCCTTCGGCCTCGCTGTAGGCGCGTACCACCGCGGCCAGTTGCCGCGCGGGTTCGGCCAACAAGCGGGCCAGCTGCGACGCGGGGGCCATGATGGTGCCCAGCAATTGGCCGCGCAGCACCGGCAGCGGCGGCAGGCTGGCCAGCTGCTGCACCTGTTCGGCCGTCACGGGCTCGGTGCCTAAGTACCCCGCTTTGATGCGCAGCGCGGTGTCGTGCTCTTTGGCGAAATCGGCAACGGCTTTGGCCGTGGCCGCGGGGTCTTGCAGGGCAAAGGCCACCATGGTGGTGCCTTCGAACACCGCGCCGTCCTCCGGCAGCGGATAGCCGCTTTCGGTCAGCGCGATTTTCATCAGGGTGTTCTTCACCACCATCAGCTGGCCGCCCGATTCCCGCACCGCGTGGCGCAGCTTTTCGGTTTCGGCGACGCTCAAGCGGTGGAAGGTGGCAATGACCAGGGCCTGGCTGTCGCGCAGCAGGTCCTGATAAAGAGCCACCAACTCGCGCTTGCGGGCTTTGGTAATGGCCAAGGCGTTCACCTCCTACGGCGAAATCGGGGGCGCCAAACAAAAACGCCTTTGCCGCCGAGGCAAAGGCCGACGCGCCTTTCGGTGTGGAAAGGCGTTGCACCCTCGCCTCGGCAGGATGTTTAAGCCTGGCGGCCCCTGCGGTCTACGGCGACCATCTTCGGTTGTCCGAAGCGGGCCGCATTGTACCGCAAAGCCGGGGCTTTGTCCAGGGCCAAAAGACATTCCGGCAGGACTTTTTCTTTTTCTGACACCAACGGCATCCACAACACCGAATTCAAATTTCACACAGAGACACAGAGAACACGGAGAGAATAATTTCTCCTGCTTCTCAGGGTTTCCCGTGCCTCCGTGTGATTTTATTCGTGCTGGGAAAAGCCCCGGGCATGAACAAAAGCACCCAAGCAACGCGGGGAACGGCGGGACCATGACACCACCGCGCCCCCTGGGCCCCGTGGGAGATGCCCAAAACGGCGGGTTGGGAGGAGATGTTCAAAGGCCGCGCCCGTCCTTGACACCCGGGGCGAGATGCGCTATCCTCTTTAGTGACTGACCCGTCAGTTTTCTATGCCGTGGGACGCAGGGGATAGCGCCTTGAAGCCCCGGCCAAGCCCACGCCCCCGCCCAGGAGGACGACCATGCCCCGACGCGCCTTGTGGTTGTTGTCGTTGCTCGCGGCCCTGGCCTGGACGACCGGCTGCGCGGGTCGGGCCGCG
>JALSPJ010000135.1 GCA_026985995.1 Anaerolineales bacterium | reverse complement strand
ACGCGGAAATCGTCAGCCGCGAGCTGGACCTGGTGCTCACTTCGCGCAATGTGGCCAAGGGCGTGCGGGTGCCCATGGCCGGGGTGCCTTACCACGCGGTGGATACTTACCTGGCCCGGCTCATCGAGAAGGGCTACCGGGTGGCCATTGCCGAGCAGGTGGGTGAGCAGCCCGTGCGAGGCCTCATGCCGCGCAAGGTGGTGCGGGTGGTCACCCCGGGCACGGTGCTGGAGCCGGAGCTGCTGCCCGGCGACGCCAACAATTACCTGGCCGCGGTGGTGGTGCAGGGCGACCGGGCCGGCATTGCCTACGCGGATGTGACCACCGGCGAGTTCGCGGCCACCGAGCTGCGCGGGCCCGACATTGCGGCTTTGGTGCGGGCAGAATTGCTCCGCTTGCGACCCGCGGAGGTGCTGCATCCCGAAGGGCAGCCCCTACCCGAGGACGCGCCCGGCCACGCCATGCCCTGGCCCGACTGGCGCTTCGAGCCCAGCCGCGCCCAAGAGGCCCTCAAAAGCCACTTTCAGGTGGCCCGGCTGGAGGGCTTCGGCCTGGCCGGAAAGCCCCTGGCCGTGCGGGCCGCGGGGGCCATTGTGCAATATTTGCAGGAAACCCGCCGCGATGTGCTTCCTTTGCTCACCCGCCTGCGCACTTACAGCCTCAACGATTTCATGGCCCTCGACGCCAGCACCCGCCGCAGCCTGGAACTCACCGAAACCCTGCGCGAGGGCCGTCTGGAGGGTTCGCTGCTGGGCGTGCTGGACCGCACGGTCACGCCCATGGGCCGGCGGCTCATTCGCCAATGGGTGCAGCAGCCCCTGGTGGATGTGGCCCGCATCCGTCGGCGGCTCGAGGGGGTCGACTTTTTCTTCCAAAACGGCCTGGTGCGGGCCGAGGTGCGCCAGGCCCTCAAGCCCTTAGCCGACCTGGAGCGCCTGGTCAACCGCATAGCCGCGGGTTCGGCCCAACCCCGAGATTTGGTCGCGTTGCGGGCCACCCTGCGCCAGGTTCCCCGGGTGTTGGAAGCGCTGCGCGAAGATACGGCCACGGGCGACGACAAGACCGACGGCGCGCGGCCGACGCCGGTTCCCCCGGAACACCCCCTGGCCCCGCTGCTCAAGCAGCTGGACCCCGTGCCCGAGGCCTTAGACCTGCTGGAGCGGGCCCTGGCCGACGACCCGCCGGCCACGCTGCAGCACACGGGCGTCATTCGGCCCGGTTTTTCCGCGGCCCTGGACAAAATTGTGCGCGAATCGGAGCACGCCCGCCAGTGGATTGCCAACCTGGAAGCCGTGGAACGGGAGCGCACGGGCATCAAAAGCCTCAAAGTGGGCTACAACAAGGTGTTCGGCTATTACATCGAAGTGACCAAGGCCAACACGCATCTGGTACCCAAGCACTACATTCGCAAGCAAACCCTGGTCAACGCGGAGCGTTACATTACCCCCGAGATGAAGGAATACGAGGCCCTGGTGCTGCACGCGGAGGAGCAAATACGCGCGTTGGAGGCCCGGCTGTTCAAGGATTTGCTGCAACAGCTGGCGGGTTGGCGGAACCGGCTGCTGCACACGGCCCGGGCCCTGGCCGTGCTGGATGTGCTGGCCGCGCTGGCCGAGGCCGCGGTGGAGAACGATTATGTGCGACCCCAGGTGGTGGCGGAGCCCGTGCTGGCCATCCGCCAGGGTCGGCACCCGGTGGTGGAGCGCACTTTGGAGGACGGGCGCTTCGTGCCCAACGACGCGGTGTTCGAGGAAGGCGAAATCGTGCGCCTGCTCACCGGCCCCAACATGGCCGGCAAGAGCACTTATTTGCGGCAGGTGGCCCTCATCGTGCTCATGGCCCAAATGGGCAGCTTCGTGCCGGCGCGCGAGGCCACCATCGGCGTGGTGGACCGCATTTTCACCCGGGTGGGCGCGCAGGATGAAATTCACGCCGGGCAATCGACCTTCATGGTGGAAATGATTGAAACGGCCAACATTTTGCACCACGCCACGCCGCGCAGCCTGGTCATTCTGGACGAAATCGGGCGGGGAACCAGCACTTACGACGGCCTGGCCATTGCCTGGGCCGTGGTGGAATACATCCACAACCACCCGGGCCTGCGCTGCAAGACCCTCTTCGCCACCCACTATCACGAGCTGACCCAGCTGGCGGACCTGCTGCCCGGGGTGCGCAACTACCATGTGGCGGTGAGCGAGCAGGACGGTCAGGTGGTGTTCCTGCACCAAATCGTGCCCGGCCGGGCCGACCGCTCGTATGGCGTGCATGTGGCCGAACTGGCCGGGCTGCCCAAGGCCGTGGTGCAACGGGCCTGGGAGATTTTGCGTCAGCTGGAAGCCCAGGGCCGCTCGCCGGGGCCTGCGCCCGCAACGGCCGCGGCCACGCCCACCCAGCTCAGCCTCTTCCCCGAAACCAACCCCCTGCTGGAAGCCCTCAAGGCCCTGGATGTGAACAACCTGACCCCCATCGAGGCCCTCAACCTGCTGTATCGCTGGAAGCAGGAGTTTGGGCAATAGTCCTCGGGACGCGGCCCCTCAAAACAGCCGCGCCCCCACCAGGGGCAACCCGGCGAGGGCGCGGAGATGGTCGGGGAACCGTCGCGGTTAGCGTTGCGCGGCGATGTCGTCGACCGCAACCTGGCCGAAGTCGTTGCCCCAGGC
>JALSPJ010000134.1 GCA_026985995.1 Anaerolineales bacterium | reverse complement strand
CGGGCTTTTCGCTGCGCGCCCACCAAAGCGTGCTGGTGGACGGCCGACGGTTCGCGTGCAAAGATTGTCACACCCAGGGCTATGCAACCTTCGACCAGGGCGTGTGCGAAGACTGCCATAACCGCACCACCCTGGCCTTTGCCGCGCATGTGCAAACTTTCGGCACCGACTGTCTGGCCTGCCACGACGGGTTGGATACTTACGGACGCAATTTCGACCACGGCCGGGTGACCGGTTTCGCCTTAGAAGGGGGCCATGCCCGGGCCGCGTGTGCGGATTGTCACCAGGGCGCGCGCACGGTGGCCGATTTGCGCGCCGTGGACCAGGCGTGTGTGGCCTGCCACGCGCAGCAAGACGCGCACAACGGGCGGTACGGCCAGCGTTGCGAAACCTGCCACACCCCCCTGTCGTGGGAGCAGGTGGCTTTCGACCACAGCGTGACCGCCTTCCCCCTCACGGGCGCGCACGCGGAGCTGGAATGCGAATCGTGCCACCTGGGTGGGGAATTCCGGGCCCTGGACACGGCCTGCGCCGCGTGTCACAACGAGCCCGAGTTCCACGCCGGCGCGTTCGTGGGCCAGGCCTGCGACGCGTGCCATAACACCGCGGCCTGGCGGCCAGCGCGCTACGACGAGCCGCACACCTTCCCCCTGAACCATGGGCGGCGCACCCCGTCGGAGTGCCAGGTGTGTCACCCCACCACCGTGCGGGAATACACCTGCTACGGCTGCCACGAGCACACGCCGGCCAACATCGCGGCCGAGCATCGGGAGGAGGGCATCTTCGATTTCCAGGATTGCGTGGCCTGCCACCCCACGGGCCGGGAGGAAGAAGCCGAGGACGATTGACCGCCGCGTTTTGGGCGTTCATCGTGGCGGTGGGTGGGAAAGAAAGCCCCAGGGCGCGCGACTGTTCCCCTTTTTACGGCGCTCCCTGGGGCTTTGGTCATGGGCGCGCGGGGGCTCAGCGTGGGTTCCCCGCGCGCAGGGCCTGCACTAAGGCGTCCACATTGGCCCGCATGAGGCCCAGGTAGGTGTCGTAGGGCCGCGGGCCGCCCAAGGGTTCCATGTAAACCACCTGCGCGCCGGCTTCGTCGGCCACCACCTGGGCCACCGCCGGGGTGGGCTGCTTTTCGACCACCACCACCCGCACCCCTTCCCGGCGCATGAGTTCCACGATAGCCGCCACCTCCGCGGGGGAAGGCTCCCGGCCCGGCGTGGTTTCGATGACGGCCACCACTTGCAGGCCGTACTCCCGGGCGAAGTATTCCCACGCCGCGTGCAGGGTGACCACCTTGGCCGTCGGCGCCTGGGCCAGTTGGGCGCGAATGTCCGCGTCCAGATGTTCCAGCTGGGCCTGGTAGGCCTGGCTGCGTTCGCGATAATAGGCCGCGTTTTGCGGGTCGATTTGGGCCAGCGCGGCGGCCACTTTGTCCGCGTAGTGCATCATGTAGCGCGGGTTGAGCCACAGGTGCGGGTTGCGGTCGATGAGGGGCAGGCCATCGGCCAGGTACAGCACCTGCAAGCGGGGGTTTTGCGCGGCCTGAATGACATCTTCGGCCCAGTGCTCGAGCCCCGCGCCGTTGAGCACCAGCAGCCGGGCCTGGGATACGGCCCGCATTTGCCCCGCGGTGGGCTCGTAGGTGTGGGGGCTGCTGCCTAAGGGCACCATTTGCGTGACCTGCACCCGGTCGCCGCCCACCTGGGCCACCAAATCGGCCAGGGGGGCGATGCTGGCCACGACGGGCACTTTGGCCTCGGTCGCGCTCGTCGGTTCCTTTTGGCACCCGGCCAGACCGCCGACCAGGGCCACGAGCGCGGCGGCCAGGACCACTGGCCAGAACCGCGGCCGTGATGGGCTGTGAAAGACAGGCATGACGGACCTCCTTTGCGTCGTTTCCCCATTGTATTCGATGCGCCGCGGGGTCAGAGGTGACGGCCGGCCTGGAATGCAGGGCCGCGTATCTCTGGAATGCACCCGCGAAAAGGAGCGGTGAGTGGTCAGCAGACAGCCCGCGGTAGGGGCGACCCGGCTGGTCGCCCAGGGAATGAAACCGCGGATAAACGCGGATAGACGCGGATGACACGAAAAACCACGGAAAAACACGGATAAACACGGAAGAAAGACGGCTGGCAGCAATGAGCAGGGAGCAAGGGTGGCCCCCGCCACCCGCCAACTTCCAACTTCTAACCCCCAACTCCCAACTTCCCTCTCCCCCCGTGGGGCACGGGGCCCTGGTATAATGTGGGTATCCCGACCGAGGAGCCTTTTCATGCCCCAAATGCAAATTCTGTGCCCCCAATGCAAACAGCCCCTGGTGGCCGAAATCAAGCAGCTTTTCGATGTGGGGCAGGACCCCGCGGCCAAGCAGGAAATTCTCAGCGGGTTGTTCAACATTATCCAATGCCCGCACTGCGGCTATCAGGGCCCTTACCCCGCGCCGCTGGTGTATCACGACCCGGCCAAGGAGTTGTTGTTGGTCTTCGTGCCGCCCGAGTTGGGCCTGAGCCAGCACGAGCAAGAGAAGTTCATCGGCCCCCTGGTGCAGCAAATCATGCGCACCCTGCCGGCCGAACAACGCAAGGCCTATTTGCTCAACCCTCAGCAGGTGCTCACCTTGCGTTCGCTGCAGGAGCGCATTTTGGAAGCCGACGGCATTACCAAGGAAATGCTGGAGGCCGAAGAGCGGCGGGTGAAACTGCTGCAGCGCCTGCTGAGCGCGTCGGAAGACAGCCTGGTCGATATTCTGAAGCAGGAAGACGAAAACATCGATGTGGGCTTCTTCCGCGCCGTGAGCCAGCTCATCGACGCGGCCCGCACGGGGAACGACGAGGTTTCAGCCCAGCGCTTAGAAAAGGTGCTGGAACTGGCCCTGGAACACACCACCGCCGGCCGGGAGCAACGCGCGGTCATCGATGCCCTGAAGGACCTGGAAAAGCGCCTGGCCGCGCTGGGCCCGCGGCCCACCCCCCAGGCCCTGCGCACGACGCTGGTGGATTGGGTGGCCGAGGACCCCGCGGAGCCCCGCCTGCAGGCCCTGGTGGCCCTGGCCGCACCCTTCCTCGACTACGGCTTCTACCAGGCCCTGACCGAGCGGGCCGAACAGGCCTCCGCGGAACGCCGGGCCGCGCTGGAGAAGGCCCGCGACCGTCTGCTGGAACTTTCCAAACAGGTGGAAGAAGCCCTGCAGGCCGCGGTGCAGGCCGTGCGGGAAGCCATCGACCGCCTCTCCCGGGCCCAGGATGTGCGCAAAGCCGTGCAGGAAGCCCTGCCCTGGATTGACCAGGATTTCCTGGCCATCTTGCAAGACGAAATCGAGCAGGCCCGCCGCCGGGGCGACACCCACCGCTTGCAGCGCTTGGAGCGCCTGTGGCAGGCCCTGGAAGAGGCCCTGGCCCCGCCGCCCACCGTGCAGCTCCTCGACAACCTGCTGCGGGCCCAAGACAAGGCCGAACGCGAGCGCCTCATGGAACGGCACGCCGCGCTCATCACGCCCGAATTCGTACAATCCGTGGCCCAGTTGTTGGCCCAGGCCGAACAAGGCGCACTGCCGTCCGAGCTCAAGCCCCTGCTGCAAACCGTCTACAACGAGGTGGCGCGCTTTTCCATGCTGCAGCGCCTCAAGCAGGGTGGAACCGGCTCGGGGGCCGGCGCCGCTGCCCAGGAGAAACGCGCATGAGCACCACCTACACCCCCCGCGGACGCTACTTCGAGGAATTCGCGGTAGGCGAGCGCATCGTCACCGCAGCCCGCACCGTGACCGAGGCCGATGTGGTGGCCTTTGCCGGGCTGTCGGGCGATTACAACCCCATCCACACCGACGCGGAATTCGCGGCCCAAACGCCCTTTGGCCGACGCATCGCCCACGGCTTGCTGGTCACTTCCATCGCCTCGGGCCTGGCCATGCAAACCGGCTTCATCGAAGGCACCACCCTGGCCTTCCGCGAAATCCGCGAGTGGAAGTTCGTCAAGCCCGTGTTCATCGGCGACACGGTGCATGTGGTCATCACCGTGCAGGGCACCAAACCCATGCCGCGGTTGGGCGGCGGCGCGGTGGATTTCAAGCTCGAGGTGCGCAACCAGCGCGGCGATGTGGTCATGCGCGGGGTATGGACCGTGCTGGTTCTGTCACGCCCAACGCCCGAGGAAGGATGAGCCATGGCCCAGCCGCCGCGCGACGAGCCGGAACCCCGGCAACCTTCGGCTTCGGAGCCCGACCGCGGTTCGGAGGAGGGTCGCGCGCGGTGGCTACCCCCGTTGGATGAGCTTTTGCCTTCCCAGGCCGTGCCCCTGCCCCCCGATGCGCCCCATGAAGCCGCGGACGCGGGGGAACCGTCCCACCCCGGAGCCGAGCCCCCTGCGTTCGGCAGCGCGCCCGAGCGCCCTACCGCGGAACCCTCGTCGCGCCCGCAGGCCGTGCCCCTGCCCCCGGAGGGAACGGCGGAAACCGGCGTCGGCGAATTCGCAGCCGCCCCTGAAGCGCGGCAACAGGAAGACGAGCGCCGCGCGCCTCCCGAGCCGCCCGATGCCGACGCGGCCGCATCCTCCCCGCCTACCCAGGCCCTGACCCAGGTGCTTCCCCCCGAGGCCTTGCACCCCCAGCGCCCCCCCAGGCGGCGCAAGCCCAAGGTGCATGTGGTGGCCCAACCCCGTAAGGCCGCGCCCCAGGGGCCGCCCCCACCCCCGCCACCCGAAGCAGGCACCGGCCCCTTGCGCCCCCCCCGGGTGTTGGACCGCCACGGCTTCCCGGTGACGGGCAAAGGGGTGCAGGTGCCTCCGGCGGAGCGTGTGCCGCAAACGCCTCCCCAAGGGCCTTTGCCGTCGCAGCCCGGCGCGGGAGCGCCCACCGGGCCCACTGTGTCTCGTCGCGGTTGGGGATGTGGGT
The DNA here is from genome assembly GCA_026985995.1 of Anaerolineales bacterium. GTDB lineage: Bacteria > Chloroflexota > Anaerolineae > Anaerolineales > DRMV01 > JAADEN01. The sequence continues at coordinate 5,885 of JALSPJ010000134.1, read as the reverse complement.
GCCTGGGCCGTTTGTTGCTGCTGGGTTTCGCCGCGGCGTTGCTGGTCGGTGTGCTTTTGGCCGCCTGGGGCGTGTATCAATATGCCCGCATCGCGGCCACCCTGCCCGATGTGGACAACTTGCGGGCCCACGCGTCCCAGTTCGAGACCACCCGCATCCTGGACCGGGAAGGGCAGGTGTTGTATGAAATCCTGGACCCACAAGCCGGGCGGCGGCGTTATCGCCCGTTGCGGGAGATTTCGCCCTACATGATTGCCGCCACCATCGCCACCGAAGACAAGAACTTTTTCTCCAACCCCGGCTTCGACCCCCTGGCCATCGCCCGGGCCTTTTGGCAAAACTACACTACAGGCGAAATCGTCTCGGGCGCGTCGACCATTACCCAGCAGCTGGCCCGCGCGCTGCTCTTTTCCCCCGAAGAGCGCAGCGCGCGCACTTATGAGCGCAAAATTCGCGAAATCATCCTGGCCGCGGAAATCACCCGCCGTTATTCCAAAGAGGAAATTCTGGAGCTCTACCTCAACGAGGTCTATTACGGCAACCTGGCCTATGGCGTCGAGGCCGCGGCCCAAACCTATTTCCACACCACCGCGGACAAGCTCACCCTTGCTCAGGCCGCGTTTTTGGCCGGGCTGCCCCAGGCCCCCGCGGTGTATGACATTTACACCAACCGGGAAGCCACCCTGGCCCGCGCCCGGCAGGTGCTGGCCCTGATGTATCAGGTGAGCCAGGAGCAGGGTTGCATCGAGGTGGGGGTCTCGCCGCACCCGGTGTGCGTCACCGGCGACGAGGTGGCCCAGGCCGCGGCCGAGCTGGAGACTTACGATTTCCCCCGGCCCACTTTCGATATGCGCTACCCCCATTGGGTGATGTATGTGCGCCAGCTCTTGGAGGAACGCTACGGCGCGCAGGCCCTCTACCGCTCGGGTTTTACCGTATACACCACGCTGGACCCGCAATTGCAAGACGCGGCCCAGGAAGCCGCCCGCGAGCAGGTCGCTGCCCTGGCCGAGGCGCATCATGTGACCAACGCCGCGGTGGTGGTGTTGCGGCCTTCCACCGGCGAAATTTTGGCCATGGTGGGGTCCGTCGACTTCTACAACGAAGATATCGACGGCCAGGTCAATATGGCCGTGGCCCCGCGGCAGCCCGGTTCCACCATGAAGCCGTTCACCTACACCGCGGCCTTCGAGAAGGGGTGGACCCCGGCCACCCTGATTTGGGATGTGCCCTCCGAATTCCCCCCCTCGGGGGACCCCAACGACCCGCGGCCGCCCTACAAGCCGGTGAATTACGATGGCCGCTTCCACGGCCCGGTCACGGTGCGCTACGCGCTGGCCAACTCCTACAACATCCCCGCGGTGAAGGCCCTGGCCTTCGTGGGTATTTACGACGACCCCAACACGCCCTACGAAGACGGGCTCATCGCCTTCACCCGTCGTCTGGGCATCACCACCCTCACCCGGCCTGACTATGGCCTCTCCCTCACCTTAGGCGGCGGCGAAGTGCCCCTGCTGCAGATGACCGCCGCGTACGCGGTGTATGCCAACTTAGGGCGCCGGGTGCCGCCGGTGGCCATCTTGCGCATCGAAGACAGCGCCGGCAATGTGGTCTACACCTACGAGCCGCCGCCCGGCGAACAGGTCATCCGGCCCGAGCACGCGTTCCTCATCACCGATATTTTGAGCGACAACCAGGCCCGCACCCCGGCCTTTGGGCCCAATTCGCCCCTCAAGCTGCCCTTCCCCGCGGCGGCCAAAACGGGCACCACCAACGACTTTCGCGACAACTGGACCTTGGGCTATACCCCCGATGTGGCCGTGGGCGTGTGGGTGGGCAACGCGGACAATTCCCCCATGGTCAACACCAGCGGCCTCACGGGCGCGGCGCCCATTTGGAACCAGGTGATGCGGGCCGCGGTGCAGCGCCTCACCGGGGGGAACCCGACGCCCTTCACCCGGCCTGCGGGCATCGACGAGGCCATCGTGTGCGCGGTCTCGGGCACGCGGCCTTCCCCCTGGTGCCCCGAAACCCGGGTGGAGCTCTTCGCCGCGGACCAGCCGCCCCTGCCCGCCAGCGAAGACCTGTGGCAGGAGACCAAGCTCGACACCTGGAGCCTGCTCTTCCCGTCGCCGGTGTGCGGTCGCGACTTCGTCGATACTTTCCTCACCATCAAGGTCGACGACCCCTGGGCCCGCAAGTGGCTGGAAGACGACCCCCAGGGCCGCAAGTGGGCCAAGAAGATGGGCTTCACCCCCTTGTATTTCTACCCCGAGCGGGAATGCCGGGCCGACGACCCGCGGCCCGATTTGCGCATCGTCTCGCCCGCGGACGGCCAGACCCTCTATAGCCCCGAAGTGGACATTGACATCGTGGCCGCCGCGCCCCTCTTTCGCCGTTATCGGCTTTGGGTGGAAGCCCCCGGCCAGGAGGACCGCATCGAGCTGTTGACCTCCGAAAACCAGGTGCCTGCGCCGACCACGGTGTTCACCTGGAACCTGCTGGACACCTGGGACTGGGACACCCTGCCCACAGGGCCGGTGAAGCTGGTGCTGCGCATGGAAGGCACGGACCGGCGCTACGCGCAGCGGGCCATCACCGTGCATTTGGCCGTGCCCACCCCCACCCCGACGCCGACCCCGACTTCCACGCCGACCCTCACGCCCACGCCCACCGCGACGCTCAGTCCCACCCCCGCGCCCAGCGCGACGGCTACGCCTACGCTCACCCCCACGCCGGGCAACACGGCCACACCGACGCCAACCCCCACGGCCTCACCCACCGCCACGGCCACCGCCACGCCGCCCCCGTCCCCTACCCCCACGCCATAGGCCCCGGGTGCTTGCGCGCCCTCGTCCCGCGGCAACATAGCCCCCATCGGCGCCTGTCGCTCCCTCGGGCATGGGGGAACTGACGCGCGCGTCCCTTTCTCCCTGGTGCCAGCGCGAGCAGCCAGACAATTCGCGCGGGAATTTTCCTTCATGGTGCGCTCATTTAATACTCACCTGACGCTCATTTGACGCTACGCGTTTATGCTCAAAGCATCCAACGGTTGGTTGCCTCATTTTCCGTTCAGATAAGGAGGAGCCCGATGTATGCCCTGATTTCCTGGCGTTGCGGTCCGCGCCGCCTGTGGTGTGGCGTGCTGGCCGTGTTGCTGGTGTTTGCGGTGGCCGCGTGTAGTGGGAAGGCCGCGACGCCCTCCCCTACGGTGCCCCCGCCACCCCCGCCCCAGCCGACCCGCCCCGCGGTGCAGCCCACGGCCCCGGTGACTCAGGCCGCGGCCGCGCCGGCCCAGGCCCTGCCCACCTCGGCCACGGCGTTCTACGCGCTGGCCCAAAAGGCCTCGGCGATGGCCAAAGCCCAGGTGCTGGATGTGCCCTCGGGCATGTTGGCCCAGCGCACACTCCGGGGCATGGCGCCCCTCGCCGGCGATGACTACAGCCGCAATGTGTACGAACGGCCCTTCAACGCCCAAACCCAGAGCCTGTACTTCCCGGACCTGGATGTGTATCAGGCCACCTTGGTGCAGTCGCAGGACTGGTACATTCTGGGCCTGCGTCTGTATGGCCTGCGCGACAAAGCCGCCGCCCCCCAGGGCGATTACGCCCTGGAGATTGATGTGAACCGGGATGGCCGGGGCGATTATTTCGTGCGGGCTCAGGGGCCGTTGGGTCAGCCCGATAGTTGGTCCACCTCGGGCATTGAGGTGCGGCAGGACAAAAATCAGGATGTGGAAGGCAAGCAGGTGTGTCAAAGTGACGCGCCGCTGCAAGGCGATGGTTACGAGACCGTGGTGTATCCGACCGCGGCCGGTAAGCCGGGTCTGGTCCAGGTCATGTGGACCTGGGAATCGGGCCTGGGGAACCGGAAATACCCCCTGGTGTTGTTGGCCGTGCACCGCTCCCTGCTCAATGGCGCGGACCAGGGCATTTTGTGGCAGGCCTGGGCCGATGGCGGCATCCGCGACCCGCAACGCATGGCGTTTCACGACATTTTCAGCCTGAAGGAGGCCGGCGAGCCGTACACGGATTCGCCCAACTACCCCATCAAGGCCATTGCCCAGGTCGATAGCACCTGTCGCGGGGTTTTGGGCTTTCAGCCCACAGGTGACGAGCCCTGCCTGTGCCCTGACATCGCGGCCAAAGCCGCCGCAGCCCGGGGTACGCCGGCGGGCACCGCGCAGACCTGTTCCGGTCAATCGCAACCAGATTTGTCCACTTTGCCTGAAGCCTGTTTTGGCCATCGCCTCGGCGACGAGGGCTATTGGTGGTGTTATGGTGATGACAAGGGGGAATTCGTCACCGTGCGATGGAATGCGGACACTTGTCAATGGGAGCCCGCCAGCGAAGCGTGCCGTGAGGAAGACGCGCTCCAGGCGTCCAATTGCGCCTTGGGCGCGGAGCCCGATACCATGGAGTGCAACGGCGTCCTTTACGCGGCGAATGAATGCTACTATTTCTTGGACACCTGCGAAGTGGAGTGCCTCGGCGACCCCATCGACCAATGTGAAGCCCCCGATTTGTGCGTTCAGCTGACCGATGGTGATGATGTGTGGCAGTGCGACGATGGTGTGTGGGAGCAGTGCGAATACGACGGTTGCCAGTGGCAATGCGGCGCGCAGGTGGAAGCCTGCGAACCCCAGGATCTGTGTGTGCAGGTGGCGGATGGGACCTGGCGCTGTGAAGACACGGGCGAAGAGGTATGGGATACCTGCACTTATGGCGGCTGTTTCTGGGAGTGTGATGTGGTGCGGACCGGTGGCGATGATACCGGCGGCGATGTGGGCGGTGGTGATGCGTGCGAAGACCCGGGCGCCTGCTGGTATGACGAAGCCCTGGACAGCTGGGGCTGCGACGACGGTAGCCTGTGGGGTAGCTGCAACTACGACGGCTGCAACTGGTACTGCGAAGGCCCGCCCGCGCCGTCGTTGTGCGAAGATCCGGGCGCATGCTGGTATGAGGAAGCCCTGGGCGGCTGGCAGTGCGACGACGGCAGCCAGTGGGGGAACTGCAACTACGACGGCTGCTACTGGTACTGTGAAGGCGAGCCCGCGCCGCCGCCCGTGTGCGAAGACCCGGGCGCGTGCTGGTACGAGGAAGCCCTGGGCGGCTGGCAGTGCGACGACGGCAGCCAGTGGGGGAACTGCAACTACGACGGCTGCTACTGGTACTGTGAAGGCGAGCCCGCGCCGCCGCCCGTGTGCGAGGACCCCAACGCGTGCTGGTTCGATGTGGTGATGGGCATCTGGCAATGTGAAGACGGTAGCACCTGGAACATTTGCAACTACGATGGCTGCTACTGGATCTGCGAATAAGCCGCCCCACTATGCCGGGGAACCCGCGTAGGCGGGTCGCGACGGGCCGCGGCCTTTATGGGCCGTGGCCCGTTTTGGTTCGGCGGCCACCCGCAACGCGCCCCCGGGCGACCAGCCGGGTCGTCCCGACCGCGCGGCCCGCTGGATTTTTCACACGGAGACACAGAGAACACGGAGGGGGAGTTGGAAGTTGGGGGTTGGTGGTTAGTGGTTGGAGGTTAGAAGTTGGCAGGGGGCCAGGCTTGTTGACTGCGGACCGCTGACCGCTGTCTTTCTTCCGTGTCCATCCGTGGTTTTTTCATTTTATCCGCGTTTATTCGCGTAAATCCGCGGTTGCATTCTCCGGGCGCAGCCCGCTGCGCGTCTACCGGGCCGGGCGACCTGCCGGGTCGCCCCTACCGGTCTCATTGCTGCCTGCTGTCATTCATCCGCGGTTGCATCCCCCACGCGCCCCCACCGCGCTCCCCGCTCCCTGCTGACCGCTGACTGCTCTTTTTCATCCGTGTCCTTCCGTGTTTTTCCGTGGTTTTTTCTTTTTATCCGCGTTTATCCGCGTGCATCCGCGGTT